>WFSC01000161.1 GCA_015486185.1 Bacteroidales bacterium
ATTTTATTAATACCTATCAACTGATCATTGCCATGTTTCTGTTGTTTCTGGGTATCGCGGTAGCTCATCCTGCCATTACGGCGCCGGCAGTAAATCCTGCTGCCCATCAACCCGGAACAGACATCCCTCATTTGATGCCGATCATGTTCATTACCATTGCCTGTGGGGCTATCTCCGGGTTTCACTCACTGGCAGCCTCAGGGACTACGGTCAAACAGGTAGATAAAGAGGAAGATACACTCTTTGTCGGATATGGGGGTATGTTGTTTGAGAGTGTCCTGGCTTTTCTGGTGCTAATGTCGGTTGCTGCCGGTATGGGCATGGGAGTGAAAGAACAGGGCCATTGGTTAACGGGTATTGCTGCTTATAATGAGCATTACGCATCGTGGGTGACTGCTTCCGGACTGGGAGCCAAACTCGCGGCCTTCGTGGAAGGCGCTTCCAACCTGATGGAAAGCTATGGTATCCCGGCCAATGTGGGTCAGGCAATAATAGCCGTGTTCATTGTTAGTTTCGCCGGTACCACACTGGATTCCGCCACACGTATCCAACGCCTTTCCCTGCAGGAAACACTGACCAACCGGGAAGGGAAAGTGATCAAACCTTTTAACAATCGTTATGTCGCTACTTTGGTTGTCGTGGTGCTGGCTGCCCTCCTGGCTTTCTCCAAACCGGCTGCCAAAGGAGCCCTGATCATGTGGCCTCTGTTCGGTTCACTAAACCAACTACTCGCAGCTCTGGCGCTGGCTGTCGTAACCGTGTACCTGATTACCAAAAAGAAAAATTTCTGGCTTACCGGCATCCCCATGCTGTTTGTCCTGATGTTTACCCTGTGGTCCATGTTTGATAATCTTATCCGTTTTGTTAAAAACAAGGATATCCTGTTATCCGCCATATCATCTATCATCTTGTTACTGACAGCCTGGTTGCTTACCGCCGCCGTGATCTCCCTGATAAAAAAAGGAAAAAGAAATGCAGTAATTGCCTGAATATAAACCAAAACCATAAAAGCCATCCAACTGGTACATTACGGAGATCCTGATAAGGTTGCTGCCTGCCCACATATCCTCAACCATCAACTCATAAACTTATAAACCTATCAACTTATAAACTTATCAACTCCTCACCAATGCCTCTGTTCCTTTACCATTGTCTTGATTTATTTTTCATGATCTTTCATTCTGCCCTGGTGCTGTTCAACCTGTTCGGCTGGTTATGGAAAAAAACAAGGTTGGCCAATCTGATCACCCTGGGATTGACTGGCGCTTCCTGGTCCCTGTTGGGGATATTCTACGGTCCGGGGTATTGCCCGCTCACCGATTGGCATTTCAGGATACTGGAATATCTTGGGGTATATAACCTGCCAAATTCCTACATGAAATACATGATACAGAGACTGTTTCATGTTGATCTTCCAGCCCCCCTGGTGGACAGGGCCACCCTGATCGCATTTCTAATAGCCCTGGGATTATCATTGTATTTTAACCTGCGGAAGAAGAGAAACTGATTTTTAGTTCCGGCATGTATATTTTACGCTCCAAAAATAAAATATTATATTTTGGGAATAACGTACCTTATGTTTTGTCTAAATTTGCAGCTTGAAATTTTTGGTAAGGTTTAAATAATTCACCTATGGGAAAAATAAGAATTTTTCAAATCATAGTTTTAGGTTTTATTTTATCAGGATCGGTTTGGGCTCAGAAACAAAAAACGGATGCCGATATTTTTGGACATGTAACCTGTAGTGGGAAACATATTCCTTATGCGACAGTGGTGGTAAAGGGAACATCAATAGGTACCATGGCAGATGCTACGGGGCATTTTATGCTTGTAAACTTACCGGTGGGAAAACATATCATACGGGTTCAGTCATTAGGATATAAACCTTTGGAAAAAGAGGTGGATCTGGTGGCCGGAAAAACCGTTGAAATAGATTTTGAACTGGAGAAAGATGTTCTTAATATGGAAGCAGTGGTTGTTACCGGTAGCAGAAGTGCTGATAAACGAACATCGTCCCCGGTAATTATTCATACAATATCTCCGAGACTATATAGCGCCATACAAGCAACACAGATTCGTGAAGGACTGAATTTTTGTCCCGGTCTGCGGACAGAAACAGATTGTCAGAACTGTGGCTTCAGTCAATTGCGTATCAATGGAATGGGTGGCGCCTATTCACAGATACTTATCAACGGACATCCTGTATTCAGCAGCCTGGCCGGATTATATGGACTGGATCTGACACCTTCAAATATGATTGACCATATAGAAGTAGTACGGGGAGGTGGTTCCGTATTATACGGTAGCAATGCTATTGCCGGTACGGTAAATTTGATTCTGAAAGATCCTTTATCCAATACCTTCTCTGCAGGAGTGAACTATGGAAACATCGGAATTGGTGTTCCGGGCAGCGGAAAACCGGCAGGCGATTTTTCATTTCAGGCCAATGCCTCGGTAGTAAGTAATGACAGAAAAGCCGGTATGGCATTGTTTGGTTATTATCAGAATAAATCTCCGTTTGATGCCAATGACGACGGCCTCTCCGAATTACCCGAGCTTAACAATTCAACCTTTGGCATCAGGGGATTTCATCGCCTGGGTTATCATGGCAAACTGACATTGGATTTATTTCACATTACAGAAGCCAGCAGGGGAGGTGGTCCTTTTGGGGTACCCCTGCATGAGGCCGATATTGCCGAAGCGGTAAAACACAGAATTACTTCCGGTTCATTGACTTATGACCTGTTTCTCCATGAGAATGACAAACTCTCCGTCTTTATTTCCGCCCAGGGAATAAACAGAGATTCGTATTACGGCGCCAACCAATCATTGAAAGATTACGGACATACGGATAATCTTACCTACGTAACCGGATTTCAGTATGAAAAAATAGTTAAAAACTGGAAACTAATAGGTGGCATGGAAAACCGGGGGGAAACATTGCAGGATGAAGCGTTAGGTTATCCCGATCTTGAAAATGCCGTCATTGTGCATGATTCCATTGTCTCTATACCACATGTGCCGAATACTCCGGTAGCCGATCAGGTTAGCAGGGTTTATGGAATGTTTTTACAGGCAAACTACCGGTTCTTTAACTGGACCTTTTCAACGGGCCTGCGGTACGATCACTTTACAATAACCGATAATATGCAACCGGAAGGTAATAATAAGGGAAATGTGCTTAGTCCCAGGATAAATGTGAAATATGATTTGTCTTCCATGGTTCAATTGCGGAGTGGTTTTTCGACAGGTTATCGCGCACCCCAGATCTTTGACGAAGACCTGCATATTGCTTCCTCCGGATCCCGTAAAGTAATCATTAAAAATGATCCTGACCTGATACAGGAGAACAGCAGAAGCTTTAATGTATCTGTGGATCTCC
>WFSC01000162.1 GCA_015486185.1 Bacteroidales bacterium
GAAGTATAAAGAGTCCAAAAATCCAAAGGCCGAAAGGTCTAAGAGTTGAGAGGTTGATAAATTTAGGAGTTGAGAGATTTAATTCTGATATGCTATAACTTAATTTCGCGAGCGCCAGCGAGCTAATTCCTACTTAATTTCACCTCGCAGTTATTTCTCGCAGATAACGCAGATTGCCGCAGATTATTTATGTACGATTTATCTCATCATCCCTTTATCCCTTCATCGCTTTATCGCTTCATCCCTTCATCGATATTCTCCCCTCCCTTCCCCTCGATACAACCCTCGCTGCGTTCGGCTCACTCGGGGACCGGTCGGGGCTCTTCTTCTGTTCATCAATCAACAATCACCAATCATCCTTCAGCAGACAATCGGCCGATTGTCTCTACATTTATCTTTCCTCTAAACCTTTCAACTATTTCGCATTATCCCTTCATCTCATCATCGCTTTATCGCTTCATGGTCATCCTCTGCTTTCCCCATTCTTCCGTTATTCCATCCCGCCTTCGCTCCCCCTTCGATACGATTGCTAACGCAATCACTCAGGGACCGGAGCTACAGCGGGCAAAGCATTCCAACATTCCATTCTTCCATTTTGTATTTTCATTTATTTTTTGTACTTTTGGTTCGTTTAGTTTAGAACAAATTATTATTAAATTCAGTTGCTTATGCTTACCGGAAATGCGATCATAGGACAGTCGGGCGGCCCCACCTCCGTGATAAATGCATCACTGGCAGGAGTGGTGGAGGCAGCACGCGAAGTGCCACAGATAAAAAATGTCTATGGCATGAATTTCGGCATAGAGGGATTTATGAATGAAGAGATCATAGACCTGGGGAATCAGCCCAAAGAAATTATTGAGGGGTTGAAGCATACACCGTCTTCTGCCCTTGGCTCCACACGTCACAAAGTACAGGAAGAAGATTTTCCTGTCATTCTCGATATGTTGAAAAAATATGATATCCGTTATTTTTTTCTTATCGGTGGGAACGACACCATGGACACCATCAACCGGGTTGAACAATTCTGCCGTAAATCCGGGTACGAACTGACAGGAATTGGGATTCCCAAGACCGTTGACAATGATTTGTTCGGAACGGATCATACGCCTGGATTTGCTTCTGCCGCCCGTTCAAACATCCTGAATGTTATGCAGGCCGGTTTCCTGGCCCGGGATATGAAAAAAGTAGATCAGTTTGTTATCTATCAAACGATCGGTCGTGATGCCGGCTGGCTTGCCGCCGCCACAGCCATGGCTAAAAAAGACGAAGATGATGCTCCGCATCTGATCTATGCCCCCGAATTTGATTTCGATAAAGAAAAATTCCTGTCTGATTTTGAACGTGTTTATAGAAAATACGGATGGGTATCCATTGTCTGCGGAGAGGGAATCAAATACGCCGACGGCACCCCGGTAAGTGCTTCCAGGGTAAAAGACAAATTCTCAAATGTGGAATTCGGAGCCATGGGAGGCACCAGTGTGGCTGTCAATCTGCATCGTATGATCTCTGAAAAATTTGGCTTCCGCGGCGAATTCCAGATCACCGAATCTCTCATCATGTCGGCCGAAGACCGTGTGGTGGAACAGGATGTCGAAGAGGCTTACCGGTGCGGGATTAGCGCCGTGGATCTGGCCAAAGAGGGGGTCAGTGGCATGATGGTTTCCATGCAACGCATTTCCAACAATCCGTATAGCATTGAATTCGGCAGGGTGCCCCTTAACGATGTTGCCGTAAAAGCCAAACCTGTGCCCCGGGAATATTTTAACGAAGAAGGAAATTTTGTAAGCAACCGTTTCATTGAATATATGAAACCGCTTACAGCCCCCTTGCCTGAATTTGTAAGGTTGAAACAGATAAAGCCGGAGGGAAGATAGAATATTAAATCATAATGTCCGATAAAAAAGTTAAATGATTGGATTATGAGATATTTATTAATATGTTTTCACGCAGAGGACGCAGATGTGTTTGCACAAAGCTTGCTAAGTCAACACGTTAAAAGCTCCTCCCTCTGCTTTGGACGCCAGTGAATGTTAAATATAAAAATTAGTTAATAAAAACAGGAAAAAGGGGATTTAATAATTGATTAATAATTCATTAAAAAATTATAAAATGGAACACAAATTCAATAAAACCGTTCTTTCCCTGCATGCGCATCCGGATGATACGGAAGCATTTTGTGCCGGGACACTTAAACTTCTTAAAGACAAAGGCTATCGCATTGTTATTGCTACGATGACAGCCGGTGGTATGGGCGGGATTCACTCCACTGAAGAAAAGACCATTGAAATGCGCAAGGAAGAGGCCCGCAAGGCAGCAGCCGAACTGGGTGCTGACTATTATTGTCTGGAAGGCCGTGACGGATTCCTTTTTGATACCACAGAGATGCGCCTGAAGACTATTGCCCTTATCCGTCAAGTACACGCAGGGATCGTTATCACCCACCTTCCGATGGATTATCATAGTGATCACCGGACCACCTGCAACATCGTCGAATCGGCTGCCATGATCTCATCCTTACCTAATGTACCGCTGGATGAGCCCCCGGTGGAGATCACCCCGTTGTTGTATCATTCGGCCCCTCTGACACTTTCCGATCCTATCGGAAACCAGATCGCTCCCCCCCATTTCTTCGTCGATATCACTTCGGTGATTGATGCCAAGATGAATATGCTGGCTCATCACCGGTCACAAATGGACCTGATGAAGCACATGCATAAAATGGATGATTTTTTTGGGGAAATGAAGAAAAATAATGTAAATTACGGTCAGATGGTTCATGTAGATTATGCAGAACCCTTCTGGCAGCACCTGGGAGGTGGATTTCAGAGAGATCCGCTTATTCAGGAGGAATTAAAAGAATTTATTAAAACCTTATAATACCAAACCATTATGGATGCCAACAACAAAAAATACACACAGTATGCACTGGTCAGGGAGATGCTCGAGACCACCGAAGTGGTCCGCAAATTTGACCCTTCGTGCACCGAACGTTTCGTTCAGACTATCCGCAGTAAAAAAGGCCTGTTTATGACAGGAGAAGGAAGCAGCCGTATTTTCCCGGCGAAAAGAACACTCTATGCTTCTTTGAAAGACAGGAACCGCCTTCCCCTGTTCACGGAAGGTGCCACCCAGTCGTTGGAATATAACCTGACAGACCTGGCTGTATTTGGCGCATCCAACTCGGGGAAAACAAAAGAGGTCGTTCGTTTGTTCCATCGGTTGAAGGAACAGGGTCACACTGCCTACTTCGGACTTACCGCCAATAAAAACACGCCACTAGAAGAACTGGCTTTAGACACCCACATTCTCCAATGCGGTAAAGAAGATGCCGTTGCCGCCACCAAGTCGGTGATAGAGCAGGGGCTTTTTTATGACAGCCTGTACCGGAACCTTACGGGAAAAGAAATGCCGGGAATAGATAAACTGGCAGATCAGGTGGATGAAGCCCTGAAACTAAAAGTCGATCCCGCACTGACAGAAAAAATGAAGAATGCGGGAATGATCTATTTTGCCGGACGTAACACCGGCGTGGCAGAAGAACTGACCTTGAAAACCAATGAGATTACGCGGAAAAAATCCGATTTTCTCGAAGGAACCTATGCTGTCCACGGAATCGAAGAGGTGATGAACGCCGACGAGGTAGTGATCATTATCGATCCGTTTGAAGAGGAAGAAGAAAAATTCAAACAGGTATTGATTGACGGAGTAGGGCTCACGGTTGTGGCTGTTTCACACCGGCAAACCTCCTTCCCCACCATTATTATTCCTGACGGAGGTGAATATAAGGATTATGTGGAGCTGGCTGCCGGATGGAACCTGCTGGTGGAAATCGGCCTGGCGCTGAATATTAATCTCGATAAACCGACCCGGGCCAGAAAAGTAGGGAACGAGTATGTGGGAGGTTGAACGGTGAACTGTGAACTGTGAACTATGAACTGTGAACTGTGAACTGTGAACTGTGAACTGTGAACTGATTACATACATGTTTTTCCCCTGTAACTTTACGTATTGAGTTACGTAAACAGTATTAACTTATTATTTTCGCTTATTCAAAATTTTTCTAATGGGGAAAAAACGTGTTGCCATTGGCATAGACATCGGAGGCACCAATACGATTTTTGGTGTGGTTGACAAGGATGGCCAGTTTCTGGCTGAAGGGAAAATGAAAACCCGGGATTATGGGGAAATAGAAGTTTTTCTGGCGGCCCTTAATGAAAAGGTCCGTCTGCAACTCCGTAACCTTAAAGAAAAAGTTGATGTCCTGGGCATTGGCATCGGAGCCCCGATGGGAAACATCAACAAGGGGACCATTGAATATGCAGCCGATCTGCCCTGGAAAGGAATCATTCCATTGTCAGATCTGTTCAAACAATACACTACTCTTCCTATTATCGTCACCAATGATGCCAATGCGGCAGCTATTGGCGAGATGGTTTACGGCGGAGCCAAAGGGATGAAAGACTTTGTGGTCATCACCCTGGGCACCGGTCTGGGCAGCGGCTTTGTTGTTAACGGACAACTGGTATATGGGCATGATGGTTTTGCCGGCGAACTGGGGCATACCTCAATCCGTCCGGGAGAAAGCAACCGCCAGTGTGCCTGCGGCAGGAAAGGGTGCCTGGAAACTTATGTTTCTGCCACGGGAATTAAAAGAACCGTATTTAAGCTGCTGGGTGACATGATCGAAGACAGTGAACTGCGCGACCTCAGCTTTAATGAGCTGACTGCCGCCGATATCAGCGCTGCCGCCAAAAAAGGAGACAAGGTGGCTTTGGCTGCCTTCGAACATACCGGGAAAATGCTGGGATACAAACTGGCAGATGTGGTAGCCCACACCAACCCGGAAGCCATCTTCCTGTTCGGCGGCCTGACCCTCTCGGGCGATCTTATCTTCGAACCCACCCGCCGGCATATGGAACAGAACCTGCTGGAAATCTACAAAGGAAAAGTCAAACTACTCCCTTCCAAACTCAATACCCAAAATGCGGCCGTGCTTGGGGCCAGCGCATTGGTATGGAACCATCATGAACTGAACGGAGAAAAGAATGGTGATCGTTGAACGGTGAACGGTGAACAATAGCTGTGTTCAACAGGTAATCAGGATGTATTGTTTTCATACTTTTTTCGTATCTTGTGGTCACACCTAACAGGAGGGCCTATGCATCCCGGAGGATCACAAATATTGATAAAGATATTACTCATTGCCGGGTTTGCCACATTGTATTTTCTGGCTATCGTATTGCTGCGTCCCTATCTGCCTCACCGGAAGCATAAATTTTCCTATCTTTTACTGAAGATCAGTTATCTTGTCTATCTGTTCTTTGTAATGACTTTCTTTTATTTCCTGGCCTTCTATCAACAAGATACAAATGAATATTTTACGCCTGTTTACCTTGTTCTGATCTTACTCTCCCTGTTCCTTCCTACTATTATCATGCTGGTGCGCAAAAGGATCAAACGCGGACGCCATTTTTACAATTGGGCTTTCTCGCTTTTCCATATCGTTATTGTTATTTTTTATTTTCTCATGTATTTTCAGATACATGCCCTGTATGATTAACACCAAACAATCCTAATTATGATAAAAGAAACATTGGTCGAATATATCCGGAATGGCATTGAAAAAGGCTGGGATATCAAGGCTCTTTCCAATTATATGGAAAAGGATTTTACCTATCGGGAAATTGCCACCTTAATAGCCAGGATCCATCTTTTTTACCGGGAAGCCCGCCTTCTTGAAGGGGAGAAGGTGGCACTGGTAGGAAAAAACTCCGTGCACTGGAGCATCGTTTACCTGGCAACAGTCACTTATGGTGCGGTTATTGTCCCATTGCTGCCTGATTTCAGGCCGGAAGATATTCAGCATTTGATCCATCATTCCGATGCGACAGTTTTGTTTGCCGAATCAAACTTGTTTGAACCCCTCGACCCATCCACTTTTCCGCAGGTTAAAACAATCATCAGACTGGATGATTTCACGCCCATACAGACCAACGGAAAAAAGGGGGCTGCTTTTTTCGAACAATGGGACGATCTTTTCAAAAAGGCTTATCCGCAGGGATACCGGAAAGAAGATCTGGAGTATCCGCCAATCACCAATGACAAGCTGGCCGTGATCAGCTATACTTCAGGCACTACCGGCAATTCCAAGGGGGTTATGCTGTCCCATAATTCCCTGGCTGCCAATGTACGCTTTGCTCATCACCACATGCCGCTGGATCCGGGTGACAGGATTGTTTCCTTTCTGCCCCTGGCCCATACCTACGGCTGTGCCTTTGAATTTCTGTTCCCCTTCACTTTGGGCTGTCATATCACCTTCCTCACAAAAACACCTTCTCCACAGATCATCACAAAGGCATTTGCCGAAATTCGTCCCCGCCTTATCCTTTCCGTACCTTTGGTCATCGAGAAAATCTATAAAAAACAGATCATTCCTTCTTTACAGAAGCCCGCCATGCGTATTCTCCTGCAGGTACCCCTGATAAAAAATATGTTGTACAAGGTTGTAAACAAAAAAATTTATCAGGTTTTCGGCGGCAATTTCAGAGAGCTTGTCATCGGCGGTGCTGCGTTTAATCCGGAAGCCGAAATATTTTTCAATAAGATAAAATTTCCTTTCACGGTGGGTTATGGCATGACAGAGTGCGGACCGTTGATCAGCTATGCTTCCTGGGATACACGTAAACTGTTTTCCTGCGGCCGGCCTGTAGATACACTGGAAGTAAAGATAGACTCTTCTGACCCCGAAAATGTTGCCGGAGAGATCCTGGTTAAGGGGGATAATGTCATGGACGGATATTACAAAAACGAAGAAGCCACCCGGGAAGTGCTGGAACCGGACGGATGGTTACATACCGGCGATTTGGGTACCATGGACAGTGAACAGAACATCTTTATCCGCGGAAGAAGCAAAAACATGATCCTGGGACCCTCAGGCCAGAATATCTACCCCGAAGAAATTGAAGCTGTATTCAATAATCATCCGCTGGTGGTCGAGTCACTGGTTGTCAGCCGGGATCATAAGATCGTGGCCCTTATCTATCCGGACTATGATCAACTGAAAAAACTGGGGATTAAAGAAGAGGAACTCAATGATGTGATGGAAGATATCCGGAAAGAAACCAATGAAAAACTGGCAGCTTTTATGCAGACCCATAAAATAGAGGTCATGAAGGAAGATTTTCAGCGAACCCCGAAAAGAAATATCAAAAGATTCAAGTATAAATAATTACCGTAATCATTTATGTCCGGGGATGCAGTTATAATTGTTGCAGGAGGAGAAGGAAAACGGATGGGCCATCCTGTGCCCAAGCAGTTTCTGATACTGGACAGGCGGCCTGTATTATGGCACGCCCTGACGGCATTTCACCGGTATGATCCTGATCTGACCATCATTCTGGTTTTACATAAGGACTGGATACCGAAGTGGAAAGAAATATCCGCCTCCCTCCATCCGGATATCAGGTATCATATCACTGCCGGTGGAAGGACACGTTTTCATTCGGTAAAGAACGGGTTAGCACGCATCGAAAAAGCAGATCTTGTTGCTGTTCATGATGCCAGCCGTCCCCTCATTACCACCTCCCTGATTGACCATGCTTTCAAAACTGCCCGTAGGAAAGGAAATGCCGTACCTGCCATCCCTGCTACCGATTCACTCCGGATTATCACACCCGACGGGAACAAACCCCTTGACAGGAGTACTGTCCGGTATATCCAGACTCCACAAATTTTCCGTATGGATATTTTGAAAAAGGCCTTCCGGCAAACCTACCGTCCCGAATTTACAGATGAAGCAACAGTAGTGGAAACCCTGGGAGAATCTATTCATTTGACGGAGGGAGAAAGACGGAATATCAAGATCACAACTGAAATGGATCTTAAAATAGCAAAAACCTTACTTTATTCAGATGATCAATAAGAAATATCTACGTAAAGTAAAGACGCACGATCGTGCGTCTCAACCAAAAGCGTCTCAACTCAAAGCATCTCAATCAAAACTTTTACCATCATGACTAAAAAAAACTTTTTCTTTCTGGTTACTGTCATTTTTTTAATGACTGTTTCTCTTCTTCATGCACAGGATTACTTCATGTATGTCGGTACCTATACACTGACAAAAAACGGAGGGGAGGGGATTTATCTTTATCGTTTTTCTGCCTCTGACGGTTCCATCTCTTATCAGACGGTAACCAAAGATGTTCAAAACCCGTCCTTTCTGATCACGGATAAAAACAAAACCCATCTGTATGCTGTCAGTGAAATGGAAGGTAACGGAGAGAAAAAGGGAGGTGCCGTTGCTTCTTTTTCCATCAACAAAAAAACAGGCATTCTGACGTTTCTCAACCAATCACCCACGGATGGCAGCGGACCTTGTCATCTGGCACTGGATCATTCCGGAAAACTTTTGTTCACGGCAAACTACGGTGGAGGCAGCATAACCGTTTTTCCTGTTTTGCCGGATGGTACGGTCGGAAAACATTCCGCGCTGATACAACACACGGGACACGGC
This sequence comes from Bacteroidales bacterium, assembly GCA_015486185.1. Taxonomy (GTDB): domain Bacteria; phylum Bacteroidota; class Bacteroidia; order Bacteroidales; family VadinHA17; genus DRPN01. The sequence continues at coordinate 8,516 of WFSC01000162.1, forward strand.
ATTAATCCTTCGCGTCAGAAGGGACCACATACCCACGAAGTGGTCATGGACCCGGTAAAAAACCTTTTGTATTCCCCCGACCTGGGACTGGATAAGATCTTTATCTACAGCCTGAATATCCCGGCTGATAAATTATCCCCATGGGAGCCCCCTTTTCTGGAAGTTACTCCCGGATCCGGTCCCCGTCATCTCGTTTTTTCTCCCAATAACAAATACCTGTACGTATTACAGGAAATGGGCTCGGAGATCACGGCTTTCACCTTTTCTCCCGACCGGAAAAAATGGACAAGGATACAGCAGATCTCCCTGTTGCCTCCCGGTACCGATAAGACAGGAAATACCGGAGCCGAGCTGCAGGTTACCCGTGACGGTAAATTCCTGTATGCATCAAACCGCGGCCACAACAGCATTGCATTATTTAAAATAATGAATAATGGCCGTCTTGTCAGGGCCGGAGATTATCCCTGTGGAGGGGAAACGCCCCGTTTTTTCACGCTGGATCCTACTGAAAAATTTCTTCTGGTACTTAACCAGGACTCAGGGAATATGGTAACATTCAAAAGAAACAGCAAGGGTGATCTGGAAAAAACAGGCGTTGATATCAAGGTGCCAAAACCGGTATGCGCCATTTTTGTGCCTGTAAAATAACGTTTGGCACAGATTTTGCTTTTTATTTATCAACAGGCAATCTTCCACATATACTTGAGTCAATCAGGGCAGCCAGGCGTCAACAACACCTGGCTTTATTTTTATTCCCTGCCGGACACCGGGAAAAGAGTTATATTTTTGTAATTTTGCCTCTTCAACCTGAAAAGAGTTACCGATCATGTTAAAGATATATAACACCCTGTCCCGCCGGAAAGAAGAGTTCAAACCCATCAATCCACCCCATGTGGGAATGTATGTTTGCGGTCCTACGGTTTACGGAGATGCTCATCTCGGTCATGCCCGGGCAGCCATAACCTTTGATCTGCTTTACCGTTACCTGAAGCATCTCGGATATAAGGTTCGCTATGTACGCAACATTACAGATGTAGGACATCTGGAAAATGATGCTGATTCCGGAGAAGACAAGATAGGCAAGAGGGCCCGCCTGGAAGAGCTGGAGCCTATGGAGATCGTGCAGCGATATACCAACAGTTACCATCATAATATGGAACAGATCAACACGCTGTCCCCTGATATCGAGCCCCATGCCTCAGGTCACATCATTGAACAGCAGGTCTTCACCGAAAAGATACTGAAGAATGGCTATGCTTATGAATCGAATGGTTCCATCTATTTCGACGTAGAAAAATATAATCAAAAATATCATTACGGAAAACTGTCCGGCCGTAAACTGGAAGATCTTATCAGCAATACGCGCGATCTGGAAGGGCAGGAAGAAAAAAGGCATCCCTATGATTTTGCCCTGTGGAAAAAAGCCACCCCCGGTCATATCATGAAATGGCCATCAAAGTGGGGAGAAGGTTATCCCGGCTGGCATATCGAATGTTCGACCATGAGCACCAAATATCTGGGCGACATCTTCGATATTCACGGGGGAGGGATGGACTTATTATTTCCGCATCACGAATGTGAAATAGCCCAGTCAACGGCAGCTTTGGGCAAAGAATCGGTACGGTACTGGATGCACAACAACCTGATCACCATCAACGGCCAGAAGATGGGTAAGTCACTGGGCAATGCCATTTCGCTTAATGAGATCTTTTCCGGAAACCACAGGCTTCTGGAAAAAGCTTATTCCCCCATGGCCGTTCGTTTTTTTATCCTGCAGGCTCATTACCGGAGCACCCTTGATTTTTCCAACCGGGCCATTCAGTCCTCGGAAAAAGGTCTGGAGCGTCTGCTTGAAGGTATGGAAACCCTGAAAAAAATTAAACCGGCAACAACAAGCACATACAACCCGGAAGAATTATCCAAAAAATGTATGGAGGCCCTGGATGACGACCTCAACACCCCCGTACTGATCTCCCACCTGTTCGAAGGAGTAAAGCAAATCCATCTTATTGCTTCGGGGAAAGGCAGTCTTTCTGCTGATGACCTGCAAAAAATGAAAGGCCTGTATGATACTTTTGTGTTTGATATTCTGGGACTGGAACCCGAGGAAAAGCAGGCACAATCAGCCATTACGGAAAAACTGGTCAACCTGTTGCTGGACCTTCGTCTGGAAGCCAAAAAGAGAAAAGATTTCGATACGGCTGACAATATCAGGGCTCATCTCCTGGAAAACGGCATTGAAGTAAAAGATACCCCCGGAGGTTATGAGTGGCAATGGAAATAAAACCTCCCGCCAACTTTAGGCACTTTAGGCACTTTAGGCACTTTAGTGCACTTTAGTGCACTTCTTATTCCGCTTTTGTCCAGGTAGTTTTACGGCCGAGAAATTTCATGCCCATGACATAACCCTTGATCTTAAGGTCGCTTCCATCCATCCACATATAACAATCATAGGTTTTGCCGCTTTTGGGATCATAAATCCTTCCGCCGGTCCATTCTTTTTCACCGGGATCATACGTGAAACCCCAAAACAATTTTAATCCCATTACAGGACGTGTTTGTAGTTTGGGATCGGGATTTTTGTCATCCACCTTAGGCTTACCGTTCTCATAAGGCTCTTTCAACCAAACGATCTTACCTGTATATTTTCCGCCATCCTTATAAACATTGATAATGGCATCTTTTTCCTCGTTGTACCATTTTCCCAGGATAACATCGGCGTTTTGTGCCTGAAGAGCATAGGCGGTCAGCATAAATGTAATAACAAACAGTGTTTTCATAAAATAATGATTTTGGTTAGGTTTACAAATATAATATTTTCGGAAAAATAACCATCAAATTTTCAATCCCCCTCCGACCGTCTCACCAGTCCATAGAAAAGCAGATGGATAAGGTTTTCCACGTGATGGAATTCGTGGCCGTTTTTTTCGCGCCAGAACAAGGGAATCTCCAACCCTTTCATGGCTTTGCAGATGACCGTGGAGGCCAGGGAAGGATCCTGCACATTGAATACTCCCCGCTGGATCCCTTCTTCCAGTATCCGCCGAATGGTATAGTGTTCTTCCCGGTCATATTTTTTCCGCACTTTCTCTATAAAATCATAATGCATCAGGTTGGGATCGAAGATGGTTGAATAGGTTTGTGAGATATCTTTCATAGCCAGCATACGAGCCACAATGTATTTACGCAGGCGGGTACGTGGGTCATCGTTTTGCTCCAGGATATCCGTAAGTTTTCTCCGGATCTTTTTCGCTTCACAGTCAACCACGGCATTAAAGATATCATCCTTGCCACTGAAATAATAATACAGCGAACTTTTTACCATATGCAGTTGGCCGGCAATATCCTCCACGGTTGTTTTCCGGTAACCGAAGCGGGCAAAAACCTCACTGGCCACATGGATGATCTCCCTGCGTATCTGTCTTTTATATCCCGGATAATGTGTTTTTCTCATGTACAAACGGGTTATTCAGCCAGCACCAGGTCCAGTTGTCTTTTTTCAAGGTTTACCCCCGATATCTTCACCCTGATCGGATCACCCAACTGGAATTTGCGTCCTTTTCTTCTACCGACAATATAGTAATTCTCTTCATCCAGCTCATAAAAATCATCATCCAGCTCACGCATTGCGATCATGCCTTCACATTTGTTTTCGTTGATCTCCACATAAATGCCCCAATCGGTCACGCCGGAGATAATACCATCATAAAGTACTCCTATCTTATCAGCAAGATATTCGACCTGTTTATATTTTATAGAGGCCCGTTCGGCATCGATGGCTCTCCTTTCCATCTCCGAGGCATGTTTGCATTTCTCTTCATATTCTTCTTCATTGGCCGGTTTTTCTCCCTGCTGATAAGCATGTACCAGGCGGTGGACCATCATATCCGGATAGCGGCGTATGGGAGAGGTAAAATGGGTATAATGATCGAAAGCCAGCCCGTAATGCCCGATATTCCGGGTTGAGTAAACCGCTTTAGCCATGGCCCGCAACGCCAGGGTCTCGATCAGGTTCTGTTCCGGTTTGCCAACAACCTGTTTCATAAGTTTATTCATCGACTGTGACAAGGCCCTTCTGTTTTCGGTGTGGATGTCATAGCCCAGTTTTCTGGCTATACGGGTAAAACTTTCCAGTTTATCCTCTTTGGGCCTGTCATGGATACGATAGACAAAGGTCCTGCCTTTCCCGCCGGATTTTTCTTTTCCCATCATTTCAGCCACCTTTCTGTTGGCCAGTAACATAAACTCTTCCACCAACTGGTTGGCCTCCTTGCTCACTTTAAAGAAAACACCCAGTGGCGTACCTTTTTCGTCGATTTCAAATTTTACCTCTACCCGTTCAAAATCCAATGATCCGTGAGCAAACCGTTTTTTTCTCAGGATAGCGGCCAGACTGTGAAGGGTCAGCATTTCCTTCGACAGTTCCCCTTCTTTTTTCTCTATGATCTCTTGGGCTTCATCATAGGTAAAACGTCTGTCGGAGTTGATCACGGTTTTCCCCACCCAGGTATCCAGCACCCGGGCTTCAGCCGTCATCTTAAATACTGCTGAAAAACAGAGTTTATCCTCCCGTGGGTTCAGGGAACAAACATTATTGGAGAGTCTCTCCGGCAACATAGGCACCACCCTGTCCACCAGATACACCGAAGTAGCCCGGTCGTAAGCTTCCTGGTCCAGTATGCTTCCGGGTTTCACATAATGGGTCACATCGGCAATATGCACACCCACTTCCATATTTCCGTCTTCGAGGAACCGTATGGAAAAGGCATCATCAAAATCTTTGGCATCCGCCGGATCGATCGTAAAAGTAGTAACTTCCCTGAAGTCTTTTCTTCCCTGGAGATCCTTTGCACTGATCTTATCCCTGATCTTTCCGGCTGCCTCCTCCACTTCTTTGGGAAAAGCAGCAGGCAACTCAAACTCAGCCAGGATAGCATGCATTTCCGTTTCATGTTCTCCGGGGTACCCCAATACCTTGATGATCTCGCCAAACGGGTTTTTCACCCGCCCGGGCCATTCGGTGATCTTTGCTACCGCTTTCTGGCCGTTTTTTGCTCCGTTCAGTTTTGAAAAAGGAATAAAAATATCATACGGCATCTGCCGGTTATCCGTAACCAGAAAGGCAAAATTGCCACTTATCTCAACCACGCCCACAAAGGTTTTGCGCTGTCTTTCCAACACTTCTACCACTTCTCCTTCCAGACGCCTGTTTTTCCTGCGGGCAAACAAATACACTTTCACCTTGTCACCGTTCAGGGCATGATGCAGATTGGCCTGACTTATGAAAACATCATCTTCCAGTTCATCACTTACCACATATGCACTGCCAAAAGCGGTCATATCCACTATGCCGGTAATAAATCCTGTTTTGCTTTTTAACTTGTATTTGCCGGGTTGTATCTCTTCCAGACGATTTTCCTTTTTCAACTCTTTCAATATATTTTCTGTTTTTTTCTTCCCGGAACTGTCTTTTATCCCCAGCGACGAAGCCACTTGTTTATAATTATAGGAACGGGAAGGATTACGTGAAAAGATCCCGGCAATTTTATTTTTCAGATCCGCATTATCCATTTTGTCCTTATTCTCAGTATATTTTTTCTTTTTCTTTGTCATAAAAATTTCTGTTATATTTATCTGTTTTAATAATTTTGGTGAAATTAGTGATTTCCTCTGACATATGAATTTCCCTGGCCACAATAAAATTCAGTTTAACGTTCACAACATTTTCCCATGGTAAAAAAATATCATACCGGATTGGTTTTAAGCGGAGGCGGAGCCCGGGGTTTTGCTCATCTTGGGGTGATCCGGGCGTTGGAAGAAAAGGGGATCGTTCCGGAGATTATCTCAGGTGTCAGTGCCGGCGCAATAGTAGGTGTTTTTTATGCCGATGGCTATTCACCGGAAGAGATCCTGGCGATGTTTATAGAGAAAAAACTTTTTTCTCTTGTACGATTTACCGTGCCCCGCAGCGGATTTCTGAAATTAACCGGATTACGGGAAGTCATGCGGAGTTATCTGCGTGCCAAAACATTCGAAGAACTTAAAAAACCCTTATGGATCACAACCACCAACCTCAACAAGGGACGTGTCGAGTATTTCCATACAGGCCCCTTGCAGGATACCGTTATTGCTTCGTCCAGTATTCCTATACTTTTTGAGCCGCACCGTATCGGTCCCTACCGCTATGTCGATGGCGGTGTTTTTGACGTACTGCCTGTAACTCCCATACAAGGCCTGTGCGAACAACTGGTGGGGGTAAATATTAATCCTCATTACGAGGAAGATAATATTTCAGGATTACTCAAAGTGGCAGAGTGGTCTTTCTATCTGCGTATCCTTGCCAGTGTCAACGAGAACCTGAAAAAATGCGATATACGCATTGACCCCAAGGCATTGAAAGGCTATGGGATCTTTGATATATCCAAAGCCCATGAAATGTTCGATATCGGGTACAGGGAAGCAAAGAAGGTGCTAAAGAATTGATAATCTGCCCGGAAGGGAAATGATCCTTTACAATCCATATGCCGGAATATAGGTATTTAAATAGGTAATTCAAAACACATTTTCCGCAATACGCCGGATATTGTCCGTGCGCCCCATGGTATAAAAATGAATGGCTGGGACACCATGGGCTGCCAGCTCTTTGGCCTGTTGTGTACCCCATTCGATGCCGAGTTCATACACCTCCTCATTGGTTTTACATTTCAGGATCTCTTTTACCAGCGTTTCGGGCATGTCAATGTTGAATGTCTTTGGCAGATAAGTTAACTGCTTCAGGGTGGACAAGGGTTTGATGCCGGGAATAACAGGAACGTTGATCCCTGCTTTACGGCAGCGATCTTCAAACTCAAAGAATTTGCGGTTATCAAAAAACATCTGGGTTACAATATATTCGGCACCGGCTTCAATCTTCTTTTTCAAAAAATGTATATCTGATTCGAAATTTGGGGATTCGGGATGTTTTTCAGGATATCCGGCCACGCCAACCGAGAAATCCGTAGGTTGCGGATTGATAAGCTCCGGATCAAGATAAATGCCCTGATTAAGTTTTATCACCTGCTCCACCAGATCGATAGCATGCTCATGGCCATCTTCTTCGGGTACAAAGACTTTACTCCCGGTCAATGGGTCGCCCCTTACCGCCAGAAC
>WFSC01000163.1 GCA_015486185.1 Bacteroidales bacterium
GAAAAATGGTTAGCAATACGGATATGAAAGACAGGATACTGGCTTTTATGAAAGCGGAAGGTTTAAGCTCGGGAATACTGGCAGACAAAATAAAAGTTCAGAGATCCAGCATTTCTCATATCTTATCAGAAAGGAATAAGCCCAGTTACGATTTTATTCTTAAATTTCTGGAGGCATTCCCAAATGTAAATGCTGAATGGTTTATTACAGGACGCGGTGGGATGTATAAAGCCCCTGTACAGAAAGATCTGTTTGCACATGATACGGAACATTACAAAACTGAAAAAGTTGTTGTATCCACGGAAAAAGAGCAAGATATGACAGAAAAAAAGGCCGAAGAGTTACAAAAGGAAAAAATAAAAGCTTCTATGCCCTCTGAAGTAACATCCGGTATGACAGTCAAAAGAAAAATCAAAAAAATAATCGTTTTATATGACAATGGTGTGTTTGAGGAATACCGGATAGCCGATTGATAGTTAGCTACACTGATTTTTAGTTATATTTGCGGACAAGTTATACGTAATGAATAAAGCGAATGTCCGTAAAGAAAAAGATTGAGAACCTGCTGGTTACCGCTAACCGCCGGCTTAATTCGGAATATTTTGAATTGATCCTGCAATCGAACGAGTCCCTGCCGGGAATCCTGCCCGGACAATTTGCCGAGTTAAAGGTGGATCATACTGAACATACTTTTTTACGGCGGCCCATCTCCTTTTATGATGTGAATACTGACAAAAGCGAGGTACATCTGCTAATACAGGAAGTGGGGGAAGGAACGCGCAGGCTGGGGCAACTGGAGGCAGGAGAATTCCTTAACATGATCTATCCGTTGGGGCATTCGTTCACGATTACAGAAGGTACAACATTTCTGCTGGTTTCCGGAGGCGTTGGCATAGCACCCATGCTGCTGCTGGGCAGGAAACTGAAAGAAGCCGGTAAAACACCTGTGTTTTTATTCGGTTTCCGGTCAGAAAAACAATGGTTTGATCTTTCCCGTTTTGAGGCCCTGGGAGAAGTATTTATTACTACGGAGGACGGCAGTATTGGAGAAAAAGGGTTGGTTACCTCTCACAGGGTAATGAATACCGGCCGTTTTGACGGATATTACACCTGTGGTCCGGTGCCTATGATGAAAGCGGTCTCTTCGATAGCAGCTTCACGGGATATCTTCTGTGAAGCGTCGTTGGAGAACACCATGGCCTGTGGTATCGGGGCCTGCCTGACCTGTGCACAACCTACCGTGCACGGGATGAAAATGGCTTGTACGGACGGACCTGTCTTTAACACAAAGGAATTATTATGGTAGATATGCAGGTGAACATAGGAAAACTTGTCCTGAAGAATCCGGTGACCACAGCTTCCGGATGTTTTGGCTATGGTTCGGAATACACTGATTTTATGGACATTTCCCGTCTGGGGGCCGTATTTACGAAAGCCGTTACCGGTGAAAACCGTGAAGGAAATCCCGCCCCGCGTATGGCGGAAACACCTTCCGGCATGCTCAATTCCGTTGGATTGCAGAATAAGGGAGTAGATTATTTTATTGAACATATTTATCCCGTTTTACGACAATATGATACCGTATTTATTGCCAATGTGTCAGGGTCCACGCTGGATGAGTATGTGGAGGTAGCCGGGAAGATCAATGATCTGTCCGGGATTCCGGCTATCGAACTGAACATATCCTGTCCGAATGTAAAAAAGGGAGGGATGGTCTTTGGCACCAACCGTCAGTCGGCGGCAGAGGTGGTAAAGGCCGTCAGAAAAGTGTACGATAAGACGCTCATTATCAAATTGTCACCCAATGTGGCCTCTATCCCTGACTTTGCCAAAACGGCTGAGGGTGCCGGTGCCGATGCCATATCCCTCATTAACACCCTCCTGGCTATGGCTATTGATGCCGAAAAAAGAAAGCCTGTGCTGGCTACGGTTACGGGAGGCTTATCAGGTCCTGCTGTCAAGCCGGTGGCCTTACGCATGGTATGGGAAGCCTATCATTCGGTCAGTATTCCGGTGATCGGCATCGGAGGTATCAGCAATGCGACCGACGCCATCGAATTTCTTCTTGCCGGTGCTACAGCCATTCAGGTGGGAACCGCCAACTTTATTGACCCGCAGGTGAGCGTGAAGATCCTGGAAGGGTTGAAAGAATACATGGAAAGGCATCACTTTTCTTCGGTATCACAGATCACAGGTAATCTGGAGATGCCGGAGGGTTTTGAACGCTTTCGCCCTAAAACCTTTTGAACGATGATCGATGAATGTTGATCAATGAATGTTGATCGACGAATGTTGAACCGCACATTGTTGTCCTTTACAGTTCAACCATCATTGTTCATCAATCTTCGATCCCAAAAGTAAACGGCCGGAGAATTTTTCACCGACCGTTTAACCAGGCATATAGGAGAGAGAGAGTCGAAGGAATTGTGAATGTAGAATGTAGAATTTAGAATTTAGAATGTAGAATTTAGAATGCAGAATGTCATTTTTGGGGTGTTTTAATTGTGGACATTTAGAAATTCATATTCGGCGATTTCCCTTTCCCGGTCGGGCAACTGCGAATATTGTTCATCGTGTTGACTGAGATCGAGTCCCAGGATCTCGCTTTTGGGAGATACCCGCATAGGGATCAGTTTATTGGTAATCCAATACAGGCCCAGGGAGCCTCCGAAACTGTATATTCCCACGATCACCAGCGCCAGCATATGCATCAGCAGCGTATGGACATTTCCGTACAGGAGTCCCACGTTGCGGGCAAAGACAGCGGTAAGCAGCATGCCAAAGATGCCGCCGACGCCATGGGTAGGAAAAACATCGAGCGCATCATCCAGTGAAGTTTTATTTTTCCAGTGCACGGCAATATTGCTGATGACAGCGGTAGCTGAGCCGATAAATATGCTTGCTCCCACGGAGACGAATCCTGCTGCCGGGGTGATGGCTACCAGGCCGACCACAGCCCCTACGGCCGCACCAATTGCTGAAGCTTTCCTGCCCTGCAGGCGGTCAAAGAAAATCCAGGTTAACATGGCGGAGGCTCCTGCCATATTGGTGTTCATAAAGGCTACCACTGCCAGTGAGCCGGCTGACAGAGAGGAGCCGGCATTAAAGCCGAACCATCCAAACCAAAGCATGCCGGTTCCCAGCAGGATAAAAGGTATATTGGCCGGCCGGTAATTTTTTTTGGCTTCGGTACGGCGGCCCAGGAAGATCGCTCCGGCGAGGGCCGAAAAACCGGCTGACATATGTACCACAGTACCCCCGGCGAAATCCAGGACCCCCAGGTTACGCAGGAATCCGTTGGGATGCCAGGTCCAGTGGGCCAGGGGCGCATAAATGAATACGGTAAAGAGTACCATGAACAGCAGGTATCCGCTGAATTTTACCCGTTCGGCGAAGGAACCGGTGATCAGCGCGGGTGTGATAATAGCAAACTTAAGTTGGAACAAGGCAAATAAAGCCAGTGGAATAGTGGGGGCCAGCAACGGATCCGTACCGAAACCCACATTCCGGAACATAAAATAAGTGAAAGGATTCCCAATGATCCCGGTGCCATGTCCTCCGATGCTTTGGCCGAAAGCCAGACTGAAACCCACGAACACCCATACCATGCTGACAACGCCGATGGCTATAAAACTCTGGAGCATGGTGGATATTACATTTTTGGACCGGACCATTCCCCCGTAAAAGAAGGAGAGACCAGGAGTCATAAACAGTACCAGTGCCGTGGCTGTAAGCATCCAGGCTACATCCGATCCCGAGATGTTGGGGTCATTGAGTTTGCCAAAGTCATTGAACCGGTAAGCACCAAGTAATGCCATAAAGAGCATGGCCAGCGAAAAGATTACCCATTTTTGTTTCCTTATCATCTGTAATAGTTGATTAGTGTTTAGACATTTACCGTTGACTTTGACCGTATATCTTCCACATGTTGTTCATGATGATCGGCCACCCGTCCGGAAGGGTCAGTGTTGGCCTGCCATTTGGGGATCCATTTCAGGACAGTATGTGCCGTTGCTTCTCCGGGGAAATGTTTTTCAAAAAATTTTCTGAAAAGAAAAGCCTCCTTTGTGTCGGGCGTATTATAGGGATACCGGATGGCAGCCTCTGCAAATTCCGGGTC
>WFSC01000164.1 GCA_015486185.1 Bacteroidales bacterium
AAGATAAACATAGCCCAGAGGCAACTGCAGATCGGCTGATCGGACATCAAGTAAAAAACGTGTATAGACCAGCCATGTACCACCCAAGACCATTACCGAAAGGCTGAAAAGAAGAATAAAAAGGTATATGGAGAGTAGCAATCTCCTTTTGCGTTCAGGGGGTGATTTTTGTACCAAAAGGTCTATGGCAAGATGTTCATTCTTTCCGGCCACATAAGCAGCACCGAGAATGCCGACCCAGATTAGCAGATAGCCGGCCAGCTCGGTGGTGAATGAGCTGGGATTGATCAAAATATACCGGCTGGTTACCTGCCACAACACATCAATGACAAGTAAACTCATTAAAGTGACCAGTACTATCTCCAGGATCTTATCAACTTTTTGCCGTACACGCATTGTTAATGAACATTTTGTATTCTGTCAATATACTCATTGATGATCTTTTGTTTTCTGTATTCTGCATATACCGGTGCTACTTTGGCGCGGAAAAGGCTTTTGTCGGGATGATAGATCTCTACGCCGGCTTTACGGACGGCCTCGAGAGATTGTCTTACACTCTCAGCCCATAATTTTCTTTCCACTGTCACCGATTCATTAACAGCCTGCTGAAGCCACTCCTGTTCCTGTCTGCTTAATTTTTCCCATATCTTCTCATTTATGATCAACACATCGGGAACTGTGGTATGTTCATCCAGCGTGTAATACTTGCAAACTTCATAATGATGAGATGTATAGAAACTGGGAGGATTGTTTTCAGCACCATCTACCACACCGCTTTGAAGAGCGGTGTATAATTCTCCCCATGACAGGGGGGTGGGAGATCCGCCCATAGCCCTTACCATCTCAATGGCTATCTTGCTTTTCATTACTCTGATCTTCAGTCCCTTTAGATCTTCCGGTTTGTGAATGGGCTTGGAAACCGTATAAAAACTCCGGCTTCCGGCATCGTAAAAGCATAAACCCCTGATCCATCTGTTTTTCGTGCTGAGTAAAATATCTTTACCTATTTTTCCGTCAAGAACCTTAAAAGCATGTTCTTTTGAACGAAACAGGTAGGGCATGCCGAGTACTTTATAATTGTCAGAAAAACTTCCCATAACGGCAGCCGAGACTTTGGTCATGGCCAGACTGCCGATTTGTACCAGTTCTACACACTGCTGTTCGGATCCCAACTGCCCACTGGGGTAGATCTGTATGGTCAGTTTCCCGCCGGATATTTCTTTTACCCGTTTTGCCATGAAAACCATAGCCTTTGAAACCGGATGATCAGGTGGTAAACCATGGGCCAGCTTGAGCGTTCTTTGTTGTTTTTTTCTGACGCAGGAAGAAGAACCGGTAAGAAAAACAAGACCCAAAATGACCAGTAATGGTAACAGAGCATATGTTTTTTTTCGGATTCTCTTCATTTCCGGTGAGCGTTAAAATGGAATAAAAATCAAAGTCAAAAATAAATGAAAGAAAGAGAAGAAGCAAACGTTTGAGCAATTTATTCGGCTTTTTTACTTTTACTTTCTGACGGTTTCACAGATCCATGGCCGGATGCCAGATGGTTACATCAAAAACTTTCATACCGGCATTCCGTGCTGCTTCCAATCCGCGTGAAGCATCTTCAAATACCAGACAATCTTTAGGAGCTACCCCCATTTTTGCAGCACATACGAGAAAGGTATCCGGCTTCGGTTTATGGTTTACTACATCATCAGCAGTTACAAGGACATCAAAATAACGGCTGAGTCTGAGATGCTTCATGGTTTTTAGAGCTGACGATTTTCGACGGCCGGTCCCAACGGCCATGGGAAGTTTTCCATGGAAATGACGGACAATGGAAAAAACCGGTTCAATAATTTTTACCTGATCTTCCAACTTATCAAACTCCCTTTCTTTACGGTCTGAAAGATCTTTAGGTGATAAAATTCCCTCCTTACCATACATTCTGATAATTTCTTCGGCTATTGCAAGAGATGATAATCCGGCGAAGAAGTAAAATTTTTCCCGGGGATAAGTCAGACCGAAAGCATTACATGCCCTTGTCCAGGCTTCAAGATGAGCAGGATTGGAGTCTGTGAGTGTACCGTCCAGATCAAAGATCAAAGCTTTGAAAGAGGATCCGATCCAACGGATGGCTTGTTCGGGGGACATACTATTGTTCATATTCAATAAATGATGTAATTATTTATAGTGGCCTCAAAACTAATTCAAATTTTTCTAAATTTGACAGGCTTAGGTTATATTTGATTAGAATACTTTTATATATAATTATTATGAATAAATTATTGGATGCACTGACAAAAAAGTCCGTTTTGATCTCAGACGGAGCCTGGGGTACACAATTGCAGGCAAAGGGATTGCCTGCCGGAGAATGTCCGGAAAGATGGAACATAACCCACAGGGATGTGGTGTACTCTATAGCTAAGGGATATGTCGATGCTGGTGCTGATATGGTGGAAACCAATAGCTTTGGAGGCAATGTGATTAAGCTTGGAAGTTACGGGCTTGACGATCAGGCCTATGAGATCAACAGGCTGGCTGCGGAGATCTCACGTGAAGCCATTGGTACAAAAGGAATTGTTATGGGATCAATAGGCCCTACCGGTAAGATCCTGATGACCGGCGAGATTACACCCGAAGAAATGTATAATGCTTTTGTTCCACAGGTAAAGGGGTTGGAAGCAGGAGGTGCTGATGTGGCCATGATAGAAACCATGCTGGATATTGAAGAAGCCAAAATCGCCCTGAAAGCCGTGAGAGACCATACACACATGGCGGCAATCTGTTCCTTCACCTTCGATAAGACGGCCATGGGTGAATACCGTACCATGATGGGATATGCACCTGCCGATGTGGCAAGGGCTATGGCTGAAGCCGGTGCTGATGTGATCGGGGCCAACTGTGGACACGGTATAGAACAAATGGTGCCCATTGCGCGTGAACTTAGGGAGAACGCACCGGATATACCCATCCTGATACAAGCCAATGCCGGAGAACCCCATATCGAAGGTGATAAAACCGTATTTCCTGAAACGCCTGAAGAAACTGTGAAATGGGTTCCGGAACTTTATGACATTGGCGTGGATATTATCGGAGGATGCTGTGGTACTACCCCTGATCATATCCGGGAGATAAGAAAAACCATTCAACGATTAAATCAATAATTACTGCCCTGACATTTAATCTGCCATGAAGATCGGTAAGAATATAAAATCATATTTTTTATTTAGATTAATTCTTATTAACTTCGTGGAATTTTAAGCCGGGAGGTTTTACAAATGAATAAGCCCTATAACGATATTGATAAAGACATTTCACTGAATGATTTCGGAGCTGAGGTGTTGGCTGATTATAAGCTGGCAAACCTGAGCCGGCAGTTGAGTTTGATCGGTAGAAAAGAAGTGTTGAACGGAAAGGCGAAATTTGGTATTTTCGGGGATGGAAAAGAAATTGTACAACTGGCACTGGCCAAACAATTTCGTAATGGGGACTGGCGGTCGGGATATTACCGCGATCAGACATGGATGCTGGCTTCCGGGATCATTACCGCCGAAGATTTTTTCCATCAGTTATACGGGAATACCAATCCCGACCTGTCAACAGGCAATGGTGGCGTGTCATTCAATAATCATTTTTCCACACCCAATATTAATCGTGACGGCTCCTGGAAGGACCTGACCCGGCAAAAAAACTCTTCAGCAGATATTTCCCCTACAGCAGGTCAGATGCCCCGTTTGCTTGGTCTGGCCTATGCTTCCAAATTATTCCGGCATAATACCGGATGGCAAAAGTTTACCACGTTATCCGTTAATGGCAACGAGGTAGCTTTTGGTTCCATCGGAGATGCAAGTACTTCAGAAGGACATTTTTGGGAAACCGTTAATGCCGCCGGCGTATTGCAGGTTCCTATGGCTTTGTCGGTGTATGATGACGGGTATGGAATATCCGTTCCGAAAAAATACCAGACAACCAAAGGCAGTGTCTCTGAATTACTGAAGGGTTTTGAAAGAACAGGCGAAAATGAGGGCATTCTGGTTTATACCGGAAAAGGATGGGATTATCCGGGTTTGTGTAAATTATATGAAGAAGGGGTGAAAATATGCAGGGAGAAGCAAGTCCCGGTAGTGTTTCATATTATGGAAGTGACGCAACCGTTGGGCCACTCTACTTCAGGATCACATGAAAGATATAAACCGGAGGAAAGATTGAGATGGGAAGAGGAATATGATCCTGTCCGGAAAATGAGGGAGTGGATAATTGATCTGGGTCTTGCCGGCGAGGAGGAATTGGATAGTCTGGAAAGTCAGGCTGCACGGGAGGCTAAAGATGCCAGAAAGAAGGCCTGGGAAGATTTTCAGCGTCCTATAAGAGCTGTACGTGATTCTTTGATAAAGATTATTGATAACCGTTCCTGTATGTGCAGGCGCGAACATGTGGATAAGGTGGGACTTACCATACAGGAACTGAAAAAGGTCATGTACCCCATACGTAAAGATGTGTTTTCTGCCGCCAAGAAAATCCTGCGGTGGGTCTGCCCGGATTGTCCCATGCGCGAAACATTACAAGGTGATCTGGTAGCCTGGTTGAAAACGAATATGGAAGATGCCGGAAAACGGTACAATGCTCACCTTTATAATGAAACTCCTTCGTCAGTTCTGAATGTTGAACCTTTGCCGCCACAGATCCCCGGAGATGCCGGAGAGGTGCCCGGACGGATCATCCTGCGGGAAAACTTTGACCGTTTGTTTTCCAAATACCCGAAACTTTTGATCTTTGGCGAAGATGTTGGTTTTATAGGAGGAGTTAATCAGGGACTGGAAGGATTACAGAAAAAATACGGTGAATTACGGGTTACCGATACCGGTATCCGGGAGACAACCATCCTGGGACAGGCGATAGGTCTGGCTCTTCGTGGATTACGCCCTATTGCCGAAATACAATATTTTGATTATTTATTGTATGCATTGCAAACGTTAAGTGATGATCTGGCAACCACCACATACAGGACCCGGGGTGAAATGATCGCACCGGTAATAATTCGTACCCGTGGACACCGTCTTGAAGGGATATGGCATTCCGGATCGCCGTTGAGCATGGTGATAAATTCAATACGGGGCGTATATGTGTGTGTGCCGAGAAATATGACAGTAGCAGCAGGTTTCTACAACACTCTTCTTGAAGGACAGGATCCTGCCCTGGTTATTGAACCTCTCAACGGATACCGACGGAAAGAAAAGATGCCTGCCAATATAGGAGAATATAAGATCCCGCTGGGTCACCCCGAGATCCTCCGTGACGGGAAGGATATCACACTGGTAACCTATGGTTCTTGTGTTAGGATCGCTCAGGATGCTATGGCACAACTGGAAGAGTTCGGTGTATCCGTTGAATTGATTGATGTACAGACGCTCATCCCTTTTGATCTGGATAAAACTATTCTGGGATCCATACAGAAGACCAACCGGGTATTATTCTTTGATGAAGATGTTCCGGGAGGAGCCACTGCCTATATGATGCAGAAAGTCCTGGAAGAGCAGGAAGCCTATTATTATCTTGATACCGAGCCTCGTACACTCACTGCACAAGAACACAGGCCGGCGTATGCTACCGACGGTGACTATTTTTCCAATCCGAATGCCGAGGATGTTTTTGAAACCGTGTATGATATCATGCATGAAGCCGATCCGGGGAAGTATCCGGAATTATATTGAACGAAAAATACTTGTATTTAATTCATATAAAGGACAGAGTTGTAGTGGCTGGTTTCCAATAAGTTATTAATAATAGGATTTATTTATTATTTTCGGCAGTTAGATGTTTATATTGAACTGTGATAATTATTGACATTGCCAGGCTGGCTCAATTGATTGATTGCCCGACTGAAATAATAATAGATATAGATAAGGTATGGGATTAAAATATTTCCCCGGATAAGATTTAATGCAATAAAAACAAATCAAGATGAAAAAAATCATTCTTTTTTATATGCTGGCATTGCTGTTGGTTGTACTGAGCATCAGCTCCTGCCAGGAAAAACAGGGGAAAGTGGTTTCCCTTCCTGAGATCCCGGTAGTAAAAGTAGTACAGAAAAACGTGCCCGTTTACAAAGAGTTTGTTGGACAGATATACGGAAAGTATGATATTCCCATACGAGCCCGGGTCAGTGGTTTCCTTGAAGGAATATATTTTAAAGAAGGTTCCAGAGTGAAAAAAGGACAGTTGTTGTATTTGATAGATCCCCAGCCTTTTGAGGCGCAGGTTGCCGAGCAGTTAAGCGGTGTGGCGGAAGCAAAAACGCAACTGGTCAAGGCAAGAAGTGATCTGAACAGGATCAAGCCTTTGGCTGAGATCAATGCTGTCAGCCAGAGTGACCTGGATGCGGCACAGGCCCAGTATGAAGCAGCGCGAGCCCAGGTGAATGCAACGCTCGCTTCTCTTGATCTGGCGAAAATCAATCTGGGCTATACCCGGATAAAATCTCCCATTGACGGACTGATCGGGAAAACTATGGCTAAAGTGGGGGAGTTTGTCGGACAAAATCCGAATCCTGTTATCCTGAATACCGTTTCACAGATCGATACGGTGTATGTGGAATTTTTCCTTCCTGAAACGGACTATCTGACCCTGGCAAAAAAATATCTGAATGGGAGGGAAGTAAAAGCTGATCAAAAAAGAAACAGGAACCGGCTTCAACTCATTCTTTCCGATGGCAGCTTATTCAATCATAAAGGGACCATCAGGTTTATCAACAGAAATATTGATCCATCCAGCGGATCCATGTTGATACAGGCGGCGTTTCCAAATCCGGAAAGATTGCTGAGGCCGGGCTTGTTCGCCAGAATAAAAGTGGAAATGGAGAAGCTGGACAATGCTATCCTGGTACCTTTACGCAGCATTATGGAGATACAGGGAAGGTACTACCTGTATGTTGTTGATAAAGATAGTGTTGTTAAACAGAAAGAAGTAAAAGTGGGTCCGCTACAGGGGAACTACCAGGTCATCTCAGAAGGTCTGAATCCGGGAGATCAGGTGGTGTTGGAAGGAATACAGATGGTACACTCAGGTATGAAGATTAAACCGGTTCTGAAACAGTTTCAATTGAAAGAACAGGAAAATTAAAGAATCATGGAGAAAGGAAACTTTTTTGTAAACCGGCCCATTGTGGCTATGGTCATAGCCATAGTAATTGTGATCGTTGGGATATTAGCTATGTTGGGCCTTCCGATGGAGCAATATCCTGATATTACTCCTCCTATGGTGGCGGTAACTGCCAATTATACCGGAGCGAATGCATTGAATGTTGAACAGTCAGTAGCAACACCCCTGGAACAACAGATCAACGGGGTGGATAATATGATATACATGAAATCTATTAATACCAATGACGGACGGAGCACGATACAGGTATCTTTTGCGGTAGGTACTGATCCTGACATGAATACGGTTTTTACTCAAAACCGCGTGTCAACTGCTACTCCAAAGCTCCCTGAAGAAGTAAAACGGCTTGGGGTTACTACCAATAAGACCATGAGCAGTTTTGTGCTGGCTATTTCCATTTATTCTCCGGAAGATAAGTTCGACCAGGAATTTCTGAGTAATTTTGCCCTCATCAATATTAAGGATGTGCTGGCCAGGATCAAAGGGATTGGCAAAGTGGATGTGTTGGGTGCCGGAGACTACTCTATGCGTATCTGGGTGAAACCCGACCGACTGGCACAAATGGGGGTGACGATCCCCGAGATAATTAATGCTATCCGACAGCAGAATGTAATTATCCCGGGTGGAAAGTTTGGTGCTGAACCCGCACCGCCCGGGACTGATCTGACTTATACCGTCAAGCTGCCTGATCGCCTGAAAACACCTGAAGAATTTGCCAATGTGATTATTCGTACCAATCCTGACGGATCACAGATAAAGGTAAGGGATGTGGCGGATGTCGAACTGGGAGTGGAGTCTTACGTGGTGAATAGTAAACTGGGAAATCATGACTGTGCCATTATTACGGTTTATCAGGCTCCCGGCACCAATGCTGTAGATCTGGGTAACCAGGTGTTGTCAGCCATGAAGAATCTGTCACAGTCTTTCCCGGAAGGACTGGCTTACAAAGTGTCGTTGGATGCCGTTAAACCGATAACCGTCGGTATCAAAGAGATCGTGATCACGTTGATCATTGCTTTATTATTGGTAGTATTAGTGGTTTTTATTTTTATACAAGACTGGCGGGCAACCTTGATCCCGGTCATTGCCATCCCCGTTTCCCTGATTGGTGCATTTATGTTATTTCCGCTGTTGGGATTTTCTATTAACGTTTTATCATTGTTGGGTCTGGTGTTGGCTATCGGGATCGTGGTGGATGATGCCATAGTGGTGGTGGAAGCTGTGCAATCGCATATAGCCGAAGGGATGTCATCAAAAGAAGCCACTATAAAAGCCATGAAAGAGGTGACGGCTCCCGTTATTGCCACAACCTTGGTATTGGTAGCTGTGTTTATTCCCGTTTCTGTGATGGGAGGCATTACCGGCCGCTTATATCAACAGTTTGCGATCACTATAGCTGTTTCCGTACTTTTCTCTTCCCTCAATGCCCTTACTTTGAGTCCGGCCCTTTGTTCCCTCTTGCTGAAAAAACCCAAACAGCCCCGCGGTCTGCTGGGGAAATTCTTTACCGGATTTAACCGGGTTTTTGACAGGAGTTCAAAAAGCTATCTGGGTTTTACCCGCATTGTTACCCGGAAGATGGGACGTAGTCTTCTTTTCATTCTCCTGATTTCTCTTCTTATTGTGGTGATTGGCAAGTTTGTTCCTGCCGGGTTTATTCCGGAAGAAGACCAGGGATATATGTACGTTAACATTCAATTACCGGACGCAGCTTCACTACAACGGACCAATGATGTGATAAAAGAAGTCAAAAAGATTATTTCTAAATATGACGGGGTGGATATGATAACATCAGCATCTGGTTTCAGTGTTTTGTCAGGAGGAATGTCTACCAATGCTGCCGTTATGTTCCTTACCTTAAAAGATTGGGATGAGCGCAGTATGACAGCCAGAGCTTTGGCTCAGGCTTTGAATAAAGACTTTAAATCCCGGATTAGTAATGCGATTGTATTTGCTTTCGGACCTCCGGCCATACCTGGCCTCGGCAGTGGTTCGGGCTTTACCATGATGATCCAGGATAAAGGGGGTAATACCCCTGAATATTTGGATAAACAGGCTAAAAAGTTTATCTCTGCTGCTAAAAGCAGACCCGAGATCAGTAATATCTTTACAACTTATCAGGGAGCTGTACCACAAATCTATCTGGACATCAATAAAGATCTGGCTCTGAAAGCTGGCGTTGATCTGAATGATCTTTATAATACCATCAGCACATACCTTGGTGGAGCATACGTGAATGATTTTAATCGTTTTGGAAGATTATACAAGTCTTATTTAATGGCTAAATCAGAATATCGTCAAAATCCGGATCAGTTAAACCTGTTTTTTATCAAAAACAAAAAAGGGGAGAATGTTCCCTTGTCGGCTTTCGTGACCGTTCATCATGTTTCCGGTCCGGAATATACAAATCGTTTTAACCTGTACCGGTCGGTAGAACTTTCCGGTGCCCCTGCCAAAGGTTACTCCTCGGCCCAGGCGCTGGATGCCCTGGAAGAAGTGGCTAAAGAAGTGTTGCCACGCGATATGGGCTACGCCTGGGCAAACATGTCCTATCAGGAAAGAGAATCGGCAGGAAGTGGAAATATTGTTTTTCTTTTTGCTCTTCTTTTTGTTTTTCTAATCCTGGCAGCTCAATAT
>WFSC01000165.1 GCA_015486185.1 Bacteroidales bacterium
TCATGCAGGTTACGATAGGTCTCTTCTGCAAGCGCGGCCAATGGTACGGAAGATATAAAATCCCAGTTGGCCGAAAGGAAATGATCATAAAAAATATCAATGATCACCCCGGCATATTTATGATAATAAGTAATCAGCCTGGATTTACTTTTCTGAACCACCGGATGGCTGTCGGTATAGGAATCTATGTGCCGGTGGAGGATAAGCCCTTTTCTGATCCCTTCAGGATATAGATTAAAATCACTGCCTTTAACGTAATCACCAATAAAATTACCTATCCTGACCTGATCAGAATCTCCGGATAAAAACGTGTGGGCTAGAAAATTCATTAAAATATATCTTCTTATAATTTAGACGAAAATTGTGCCAAAATGGTTGCTATTTAAAAAAATTATAAAAAATAAATCGGTTTATATAATAACCTGTAAAACAATCTTATATTATACCGCAGAAATAAAATATTTAACATTTTTTTAAACACTTTTGATTTTTATATAAATAACGTATATTTATGCGCTTTTTGTATAACAGTTCATTTAAAAATTTTGATTGCCATGACGAAGAGAAAAGTTATCATTATCGGTGCAGCCGGAAGGGATTTTCACAATTTCAATACTTTTTTCAGGAATAATGATCAGTATGAGGTGGTAGCCTTTACGGCAGCCCAGATACCTGATATTGACGGACGTTTGTATCCGGCAGAGCTGGCCGGCCCGTTATATCCCAAAGGGATCCCGATTTATGCAGAAAAGGATCTCCCACGATTAATTGGTGAATTAGGGGTTTCGGATTGTGTGTTTTCATACAGTGATGTTCCTTATCAGAAAGTGATGGAGACAAGTGCCATTGTGAATGCCAGCGGGGCTTCTTTCTGGTTGTTGGGACCTGATGATACCATGATCAAAAGCACCAAACCGGTAATTGCTGTAGGAGCTGTGCGTACGGGTTGTGGAAAGAGTCAAACTTCCAGAAAGGTAATTGAGATATTGATGAAAAAGGGGTTGAAAGTGGTTGCTGTGCGGCACCCGATGCCTTATGGTAATCTGGCTGTACAGAAAGTCCAGCGTTATGCCGTATTGGAAGATCTGAAAAAATATGACTGTACGATAGAAGAGATGGAAGAGTATGAGCCGCATATTGTCAGGGGCAATGTGATTTATGCAGGTGTGGATTATGAGGCGATCCTCCGTGCTGCCGAAGAGGATCCGGATGGCTGTGATATAATCCTGTGGGATGGAGGGAATAATGATTTCCCATTTTACAGGCCTGATCTGATGATAACGGTAACTGATCCGCACCGGGCCGGTCACGAGCGGACTTATTATCCGGGAGAAGTTACGCTTCGTTTAGCCGATGTGGCAGTGATCAATAAAATGGATACGGCAGCCCCGGAGGATATTGAAGAAGTACGTAAAAATATCAGTTATCTGGTGCCGGATGCTGTGGTTATTGATGCCGCTTCTCCGATCCGTGTAGAAAACCCGGAAATGATCCGTGGCAAACGTGTATTGGTGATAGAAGACGGGCCTACGCTCACACACGGAGGCATGAAACTGGGAGCCGGGATGGTGGCAGCACGGAAATACGGGGCTGTCGAAACGGTAGATCCCAGGCCTTATCTGGCAGGAAAACTGCACCAGACATTTGAGACCTATCCCGGGATCGGCACCTTGCTGCCCGCCATGGGATATGGCGAAGAACAACTTCATGATCTCGAAAAAACCATAAATAATACCGAGTGTGATGCCGTAGTGATCGGCACTCCCATCGACCTGAACAGGATCATTAAGATCAATAAACCGTCAACGAGGGTATTTTATGACCTGCAGGAGATCGGCGATCCGACACTGGAGCAGGTGCTGGATGATTTTGTCAGAAAAATGAACCGGTAATACCTGCCAGTAAGTTATTCTTCTTTTTATCATTCCGGTGAGCTACCCTTTGCCGGGATGCATGATCGTTTATATCCGTTTGTTATTGGGATAGTGCCATTATCTTTTTTTGTCAATGCAGAAAAAAATCTATATTTGCGGGACAAAAATTTTAACAAATGGAACATTCCCTTTTGTCATGGGCTTTGTATCCAGGAGTTTGAGTAAGTTATAAATCGGACATATGAAAAAATTCAAGATCATTGTACTGGCAAAACAGGTCCCGGATACCCGGAATGTTGGAAAGGATGCAATGAAAGAAGACGGGACGGTGAACAGGGCTGCATTACCGGCCATATTCAATCCTGAAGACCTGAATGCACTGGAGCTGGCATTGCGTTTAAAAGACCGTTATCCCGGGAGTACGGTTTCATTGTTGACCATGGGTCCACCACGGGCTGCAGAAATTATCCGCGAAGGACTCTACAGAGGAGCTGATACCGGATATCTGCTGACAGACCGCGCTTTCGCAGGTTCTGATACCCTGGCTACTTCCTACGCCCTTTCGAGGGCCATTTTGAAAATGGGAGATTTTGATTTTATCCTGGCCGGCCGCCAGGCTATTGACGGTGATACCGCCCAGGTGGGCCCACAGGTAGCCGAAAAACTGGGGATCCCTCAGGTTACCTATGCCGAGGAGATCCTGGAAATAAAAAAGAATACCGTGACGGTAAAAAGACGACTGGAAAAAGGAGTAGAAGTGGTTGAATCGGTTTTTCCTGTTCTTATCACCGTTACCGGAACGGCTCCTGCCTGCCGTCCGCGGAATGCCAAACTGATCATGAAATATAAACGATCTACTACCATTAGTGAAAGACAGAACATTTCGGAAGATTATATTTCTATTTATGATGACCGGCCGTTCCTTAATATTCCGGAATGGAATGTAGGAGATATTGATGCCGAACCGGAACGCCTGGGTTTGTCAGGATCACCCACGAAAGTAAAAAAAATAGAGAATGTGGTTTTCCAGGCTAAAGAAGCCAAGGTATTGCAGGATGATGACAAAAGTATCGATTGGCTGATGAAAGAATTGATACGAAACCATACCCTGGGTTAATTAATAATAATCAATGAAAACTTCAAAATCAGAGAAAGTGAATAATCTGTTTGTTATATGTGAACTCGAAAACGGGAAGGTGGCTGAGATCAGTCAGGAATTGCTTACCAAAGGAAGGAAGCTGGCAGATCAACTGGGCTGCAGCATGGAAGCATTGATAATCGGTCACGATCTGCAGGAACCGGAAAAAGAAGCATTTGAATATGGAGCCGATGTAGTGTGGCTGGCAGATGATCCCCGCCTCGAACATTATACCACACTGCCCTACACCCGGATCGCGGTAGAATTATTTAAACAGGAAAAACCGCAGGTAGCCCTTCTGGGTGCCACAAGCTTCGGGCGCGATCTGGGCCCGCGTGTTTCTTCCGCACTCGGCAGCGGATTAACGGCCGACTGTACAGCCCTGGAAATAGGCGAACATACCGATAAAAAAGCCGGAAAAACATATAAAAACCTATTGTTGCAGATACGTCCTGCTTTTGGAGGGAATATCATTGCTACCATTATCAACCCCGGGCACAAACCGCAAATGGCCACTGTACGTGAAGGGGTCATGAAAAAGGAGAAGATCAGAAAGCCAAAAGACGGAGAAGTAAAATTTATTGATGTTGAACGCTTTGTAAGGGCTGAAGATTTTGTGGTACACATTATTGAACGACACATGGAAGAATCGGGTGTGAACCTGAAAGGAGCTCCTGTGATCGTCTCCGGTGGGTATGGTGTCGGCTCGAAAGAGAATTTTGAAATTTTATTCCGGCTTGCCGGGCTGATCGGTGCGGAGGTGGGTGCTTCCCGTGCAGCGGTAGATGCCGGTTTTGCCGATCATGACCGCCAGATCGGACAGACAGGCGTAACCGTTCGTCCCAAGTTATATATTGCCTGCGGTATATCCGGACAGGTACAACATATTGCCGGCATGCAGGAATCGGCTATGGTCATCTCCATAAACAATGACCCCGAAGCACCTATCAACAAAATAGCTGATTATGCCATTGTAGGCAATCTGGAAGATGTGATCCCAAAAATGATCAAATATTATAAACAAAATTCAAAATAATTATCCGGTACGATCCTGATAAACTTAAAAAAACAGAACGATGCCAAACTTTTTTACTGATAATCCGGACCTGAGATTTCATCTGAACCATCCTTTAATGAAGAAAATCGTTGCATTGAAGGAGAGAAATTTTGTTGATAAGGATAGCTATGATTATGCTCCCGTAGATTTTGAAGACACCATGGACAGTTATGAAAAAGTGCTGGAGGTGGTAGGAGAGATATGTGGTGAGATCATTGCCCCAAATGCAGAAGGGATTGATCAGGAAGGGCCTGAAGTGATAAATAACCGGGTTAAATATGCCAGGGGTACGGAAGAAAATCTTGATGCTATCCGGAAAGCCGGGCTGATGGGGATCACTTTACCCCGGAAGTATGGCGGATTGAATTTCTCCATTGTCCCTTACACCATGGCTGCTGACATGGTGTCACGGGCAGATGCTGCCTTTGTGAATATCTGGGGATTACAGGACTGTGCCGAGACCATTCATGAATTTGCATCGGATGAACAAAAAGACAGGTACCTGCCACGTTTTTGCCAGGGTGAAACAGGATCCATGGCACTGACCGAGCCGGATGCCGGCTCCGATCTCCAATCGGTGCAACTAAAGGCTACGTATGATAAGGAAAAAGACCAGTGGTACCTGAACGGAGTGAAGCGTTTTATCACAAATGGTGACGGTGATATTTCTCTGGTACTGGCCCGTTCGGAAGAAGGAACCAAGGATGGCCGTGGCCTTTCCATGTTCATTTATGATAACAGGAATAATCACACCGTAAAAGTCCGTCGCATAGAACACAAGCTGGGAATTACCGGCTCCCCCACCTGCGAGCTGGTTTACCGGGATACCCCGGCCGAGCTGGTGGGATCACGCCGGATGGGCTTGATCCGCTATGTTATATCACTGATGAACGGCGCCCGTTTGGGGATTGCCGCACAGTCGGTGGGTATCGCCGAGGCTGCTTACCGTGAAGCCCTGGAATATGCAAGGGAAAGACAACAATTCGGGAAAGCAATTATAGAATTCCCGCCAGTGTATGAAATGCTTTCGGTAATGAAAGCCAAACTGGATGCCAGCCGTTCTTTGTTATATGAAACGGCACGTTTTGTAGATGTTTATAAAGCTTATTTTCATATATCCAAAGAAAGACAGTTGGAAAAGGAAGAAAGGCAGGAGATGAAGAAATATCAGCAACTGGCTGAAGCCTATACCCCGCTGGCCAAAGGGCTCTCTTCGGAAATATGCAACCGTATTGCCTATGATGCTTTGCAGATACACGGAGGATCAGGTTTTATGAAAGATTATCCCATAGAGCGGATCTACCGGGATGCCCGTATTACTTCTATTTATGAGGGTACTACACAGCTCCAGGTGGTAGCTGCCATTACCGGTATTGCCAGGGGGACACTCCTGCAACAGATCCGTGAATATGAAGAAATGAAGATCAAACCCGAACTGCATACTTACCGCAGGGTACTGGTGTCTATGACAGAAGAATTCGAACATGCCACACAAAAAGTCCATGAAACGGAAAATAAGGAATTTATTGATTTCCATGCCCGGCGACTGGTTGAAATGGCCGGTAATATTATCATGGGCTATTTGCTTCTGCTGGATACCAACCGCGAGTCCAGGTTCTGGAAATCACTGGAAGTCTTTGTCCGGCATGCCCGTTCGGAAAACAGGGAGAAAGCCGAATTTATCATGATATCGTCACTCAATGATCTGGGTCGGTTTAAACAGGATTAAGCCGGTATGATTTTTGTTCTTTGACTCCTTGATATTTTTCTGTAAATTTGTATGGTTAAAAAAGGAGAAAAAAATGTCCTCATTACCCAGTTTTTTCCAGACAGGCAAACCGCGGAGGTTTCATTACCAGCCTCTTTATTATGACCCGGAGAAAGAGGCTTTGGAGCAGCGGATTGCACAGATAGAGCAGGAGATGGGTTTACGCAAAGGGGAGGCCTATGTGCCCAGAATAAGAAGAGGACAGATGGCTTCCTATTTCAAAAGAAAATCACAACGCCGGGAGAGAGTTTCCAATATACGATTGCTGATTATCCTGGCCGTGTTGTTCCTGCTTGCCTATTTTGTGTTTTACAGTTAATAACCCCTGCGGCACATATGAATGATATTATTCGATTGCTGCCTGATTCAGTGGCCAACCAGATTGCAGCGGGGGAAGTCATACAACGTCCGGCTTCGGTGGTAAAGGAGTTGATGGAGAATGCCATTGATGCCGGTGCCGGTCATGTCAAGGTTCATATTGTTAATGCCGGAAAAACATTGATCCGGGTGATTGATGACGGTTGCGGCATGTCACAAACAGACGCCCGGCTCGCTTTTGAGCGGCACGCTACGTCCAAGATCAGCAAAGCGGAGGATCTCTTTTCTATCCGGACCATGGGATTTCGGGGAGAAGCCCTCGCCTCCATAGCAGCAGTAGCCCAGGTAGAGCTAAAGACAAAAAGAAAGGAAGATGAACTGGGAACACATCTGGTCATTGCAGGTTCAAGGGTGGAAAGTCAGGAACCTGTTACTTGTCCTGATGGCAGCAACTTTACAGTAAAAAACATTTTCTACAATATTCCCGCCAGGCGTAAATTTCTCAAAACCAATACTACCGAGCTGAAACATATTGTAGTGGTTTTTCAGCGTATCGTTCTGACATATCCTGAAATAAGCTTCACCCTGCGACACAATGAAGCAGATATTTACCAACTGCCGGCAGTTTCCAACCTGCGACAACGCATCGTGAGTGTTTTCGGGAAAGCGGTGAACCCTCATATTATCCCTGTACAGACCGATACCTCACTGGCTAAAATTCATGGGTATATCGGGAAACCGGAGTTTGCAAAAAAAACTTTCGGCGAACAATTCTTCTTTACCAATCATCGCTATATGAAACATCCCTATTTCCACAGGGCTGTTATGGAAGCTTATCAGAATATTGTACCCCCGGATACCATACCTTCCTATTTTATTTTCTTCGAAACAGATCCGGAAAAGATCGATATCAATATCCATCCTACCAAAACAGAAATAAAATTTGAAGATGAGCGATCGGTGTGGCAAATACTCCACGCTTCGGTGAAAGAAGCCCTTGGGAAATTCAATATCGTCCCCTCGCTTGATTTTGATCATTCTTCTCCTATTGATATTCCGGTAGCAAAACCGGGTATGGAGGTGCATCCGCCTGAAATACGGATCAATCCGGATTTCAATCCGTTCGAACAGGAAAGATCCGGGTCCTCGTCCCGTCCCGCAGAACCTCATACATTCTCCCGGGCCGATATTATAAAACACTGGGAAAAGATGTATGAAGGCCTGGAACGGGAACCGCAGGAGGAACAGCAGAAATTCTCCCATGATAAGGAAACAGGATCTTTTACCGGAGGGATCTCTTTTCTTCAGTTCAAACAACGCTATATTTTGTTTGCCGTAAAATCAGGTCTGATGATCATAAATCAAAAAAGGGCCCATGAGCGTATTTTGTTTGAGGAATATATTCAGCGACTGACAGCCGATACCAATGCATCACAACAACAGTTATTCCCCGTATCCTGCACATTAAATCCGGCTGATCTGATGGTGTTGGAGGAAATCAGGCCGGATATTGAGAAACTGGGCGTCTCCTGGGAGACAGAAGCAGACAATACGATACGTATCACCGGGGTCCCTGCCAATATGGGTTCCGTTGAACCGGCAACCATGATCCAAAACCTGATCCACGGATATAAAATTTCGGAATCGGATCCTTCGGCAGGCTCACGTGAAAAGATTGCACGGGCTCTGGCACAGGCTGCTTCGATTCCCTACGGAAAAGTTCTGACTATCGAAGAAATGAGAGATATTACCGACCGGTTGTTTGCCTGCAGGGAACCCGCTTATACTGCAGGAGGCAAGCCTGTATTTTATGTCCTCCCCCTGACAGATATAGAAAAACAATTCGAATAGGGTTCCGGTATGACATTCTGTCGTTTTTATTTCTTTATCTGCTGCTTTTATTAACTTTCCCCTGCTAAAAAACAGAATTAAATGGTCAGAGGGTACCTGTCATACAATTTTTTCCCGCTGTATGTTTATATTTGCATGAAAATATTTATGTAGGTTTGGCGCAATGATTGTAAGGTGGCGGGAAACAAATAAATTATGACATACAAATATCAGCGGCCGGTAAATGCCAATTTTCCACCGGTAGTAAAAAATATAATAATACTTTCCACACTGATGCTGCTCATCACCTGGGTGATGCAACAAACATTCGGTGTGGACCTTACCCGGTATCTGGCACTCTATTATCCGGGATCGAAATATTTCAATCCTTATCAGTTCGTCACCCATCTTTTTATGCATGCCGGGCTGGCCCATCTGTTTTTTAATATGTTTGCCTTATGGATGTTCGGACGGGTACTGGAAAATGTCTGGGGAAGCAAAAGATTTTTTATTTTTTATTTTGTTACCGGCATCGGCGCCGCCGCCTTTTATACTTTCGTACACTGGCTTGAATATACTCCGATGATCCATTTTGCAGCTAATTTTACTGCCCAGCCCACACCGGAGATGTTCATGACCTTTATTCATAAATATGTAACCCACCCCAATCCACAGGTATATCAGTTTATTGATGCATGGCAGGCACATACCATGGATAAGGCCTATGCCAGCCAGGCCGTGATGCAGGTGAACAATTATATCCAGGAAGTGATCAATATACCTACGGTGGGAGCTTCGGGTGCCGTGTTCGGCGTACTGCTTGCCTTTGGGATGCTTTTCCCAAATACCCAACTGATGTTATTATTCCCTCCTATCCCGATAAAAGCCAAATATTTTGTCATCGGATACGGAGCACTTGAACTTTATCTGGCACTGGCACAACCAGGCAGTAATATCGCCCATGTGGCACACCTGGGTGGCATGCTTTTTGGTTATATCATGGTGAAATACTGGAATAAAAAAAGGAAATATTTTTATTAATTATATGACTGTCTGGGAAGGAATAAAAGATTCATTCAAACAGGGTTCCGCCCTCATTAAACTGATCTATGTCAATATCGGTGTGTGGCTGGCCGTAACTATAGCCTACATATTTTTATTCCTTTTTTCAGTTCCTGACCCCTCCGGAAAGATCCTGGTATGGCTGGCTATCCCTGCCTATCTTCCAGCTTTACTCACCCATCCGTGGACAATATTCACCTATATGTTCACCCACCAGAGCTTTTGGCATATCCTTTTTAATCTGTTATGGCTTTACTGGTTTGGGATTATCTTTCTGCAATATTTTGATCCCAAGAAGCTGATCGGAGTATATTTACTGGGAGGATTGAGCGGTGCCTTATTATATGTATTGGCTTTTAATCTGTTCCCCATTTTTCATCCGGTATTACCACATTCCCTGGCTATCGGTGCCTCAGCCTCTATCATGGCGATCATTGTTGCCATCTCGGTTTATGTGCCGGATTATACCGTACATATTACCCTGATCGGGCCCGTAAAGATCAAATGGGTGGCCCTGACAGCCTTTATCCTGACGACACTGGTTGACTTCTCATCTAATACAGGGGGGAAATTTGCACACCTGGGAGGTGCTATATACGGATATCTTTTTACGGTGCAATACCGCAGAGGCAAAGACCTGACACGCTCTTTCAACCGTATGTTGGATACACTGGCTTCCTGGTTCAAGCCCCGCAAAAAAACCTTACATGTCAAATACCGAAGACCGGTGGATGATATCGAATATAACCGGCAGAAAGCCGAAGAACAAAAAGAAATTGACCGTATCCTGGATAAAATATCAAAAGGCGGGTATGACAGCCTTACCAAAAAAGAAAAGGAAACTCTTTTCAAAATGAGTAACAAGCACTAATAAA
>WFSC01000166.1 GCA_015486185.1 Bacteroidales bacterium
AATCCGGATATCATTTTTCATAATTGGCTTGTTTTTTGTAACTTTATTTGAACTATTTTTATTTATCAAAAAAATACAATTATGAAGACAAAAATTCAATACGTATTCATAGCGGCTCTGCTGCTTTTATGGACAAATATTGCTTCGGGGAATGAGACCACTGTTCCTTCAAAGATAAAACACATAACCGTTTTCCTGAAAGGAGCACAAATTGTCAGAAAAGGGTCCGTGAATATTACAACAGGGACACATATCCTGGTTTTCAGATCGCTTTCTTCAGATATACGGGAAGGCAGCATACAGGTGGAAGGCAAGGGAAATTTTACCATTCTGTCGGTGAAACACCGTACCAATTTTATGAATAATCCGGAAGAAAATCCGGAATTACAGGCATTGCAGAAGAAACTGGATGCCTATAACCGTAGCAAGGAAGATCTTTCCATAAAAATGCAGGTTGTGAAGAGTCAGGAGAGCATGCTCGAAAAAAATCAGACCGTAACCGGACAAAACGGGCTAAGTGTTACTGCGCTGAATAATGCCATGGAATTTTATAGAAAGAAAATGACGGAGCTGATGACAAGTCAGCTTGGGATAAACCGTAAACTTCAGGAACTGGAGAAGAAGATCAAACAGGTAAAAATGCAAATGAAAGATCTGTCCAAAAAAAAGAAGATGGCTACCGGAGAGGTGGCAGTGACCATAGTGGCGGATAAGCCCGGTTTGGCTGTTTTTACGCTGAGCTATTATGTCCCCGGCGCAAGCTGGCGCCCGGAATATGATGTGCGGGTGGATGACATTACCAAAGAAATAAAAATCGATTATAAGGCTTTTATTAAACAAACTACGGGTGAGATCTGGGACAAGGTGCCGGTTACCTTATCCACAGGCAACCCTGCCATTGGCGGTAATAAACCCGAACTGTATCCCTGGTATCTTGATTTTAAGCCGGAAGTGATATATAAAGGAGTAAGAAGCAAAGGCATGCCTGTAAGGGCGGAGATGAGTCTCCCTCCTTCCGGAACAGCAGCATCCTATACAAAAACGATACAAAAACAAACTACCACTGAGTTTTCCATTACGCTACCATGGACCCTGCTGCCGGAAAACAGGGAAGAAGCCGTTACAATCAAGCATATCACCTTACCTGCCGTATATGCCTATTACGTTGTGCCTAAACTGAGCCGCGATGTATTTCTGACAGCTTCCGTTACAGAATGGAAAAAACAGGATTTCCTTTCAGGAAAAATGAATCTGTTCCTGGAAGGGCGTTATACAGGTACAGCTTATCTTGATGTATCCGGAGCCCGTGACACTTTGAGATTGACGCTGGGCAGGGATAAACGCATTAAGGTTGAACGCAGAAAAATAGAAGATGTAACCAAAAAACAGATGCTGGGAAATAATTTCAGGGAGACCCACGGCTGGAAAATTACGGCATTGAATACCAAAAGAGTACCGGTACATTTGATCATTGAGGATCAGATCCCTGTGAGCAAGAGAAAGGAAATTGTTGTGGAACCCCTGGAGCTCACCGGCGCACATCTGAATGCGGTGACAGGAAAAGTTACCTGGGAGGTTACCCTGAAACCGGAACAATCCGCATCATTTGTTCTGAAGTTTTCAGTGAAATATCCCAAAAATGAGATCATAAATATAGATTAAAACCTTATAAATAAAGGAAAAACTGTAATTGAGTAAAAAAAGAATAACGGCATTAATAACGGCATTAATGCCGTTATTAATGCCCGGAAGTGTATCAGGAAGAACCGGATCTTTTAATTGCTACACAATAGTCCCCTTCTTTAATAAAAGGTGTCAGCAGCATGCCTGAGGTTGGATTGCCGGTGACCTTAACAGGGATTTCCCGCCAGGAAGTATGGAGGGAGGGCCTGTATAACAGTTTCAACATTTCTTTTGACGAAGGGGCAGGGAGGGTATCAAGGTATCCGTTTCTCATGGAACGGGAAAAATTATAAACGAACGAACCCTTCCAGGCAACCGAGTCGGGAAGTACTCCTTCAATACTCCAGTATCTGTTTTCCGAGAGAATAAACCCGGGAGGAGGGGCAGGAAGATCAGGCCCTGTCCAGTGGTGAATAACACGGACAAAAGCCGAATCATTCAGGGTTTTGACATCCAGCCTGAAAAAGCAGTTGTTAAATGTATAGGCCCCTGTTTGCTTAATGATCTTGTAATCGGAAGACGTGGCATCGGATACAAACTGGTTCATGTTCAGCATTACCGCTACCGGACGGAATGAGGTGATCAGGGTCTTTTTCATGGAAGGGCCGGAGATGATGACTTTTTCATTATGTTGTTTCCAGGTTTTATCGAGCAGGGTGACCTTAACAGGCGTGTTATAACTGTAATCCGTACGTCCTCTGAGTCTTTGCTTCAGAAAGAGCCCGGTAACATAATCATCGCGATCACGGATAATGATAAAACTGTCCAGACTAAAGTGAGGAAATCCGGGAGTATAGATCCAGGTATTGAAAAAATCTTCCATGTTTTGATGAGTAGTCTGACTCAGGAAAGTCTCAAATTCGGCAGTGGTAATGTTCATAAAAGCGAACTGGCGGAAATATTTTTTCATGGCATCAAAAAACACCTTATCTCCCAGAAAATTACGGAGTGTATGGATTATGTCCGCTCCTTTTTTATAGACAGTGGTGCCGTAAGTGAGGTTATCCGGGATCCCGAATACAGGGTAGTAACCCTTATCGGCAATATAGGCAAACTGCAAGACCCTTCTGTGATTGGTATGAATATACCGGGTATAACCGGCCCTGCCCCTGCTGAATTCCCTGTACAGGGCTTCACAGTATGTGGCCCAGCCTTCATTCAACCACATATCCCGGGCTGTCTGGCAGGTTACCAGGTTGCCGAACCAGCTATGTGAAAACTCATGGGCCAAGAGTTCATCAAAATCATGGGTGCCGGTAAGTATATATTCAGGAACGGAGATGCAGGTGGCATGTTCCATCGCTCCTTTGTTAAAAGGTACCGTGGCATATCCTATTTTTTCCCAGGGATAAGGTCCAAACAGGGATTCGTATATGCGAAGATATTCAGAAACATGAGAAAATGTGCCCTTCGCACTGGCTGCTTTTCCTTTGGGGACAAAATAATAAGCAGGGATCAATCCTTGCATGCCTTGTAAACTGTCCCTCAGAATGGTATAACTGGAAACAGCTACCGAAGAGAGATAGCTGGAAATAGGATCTGAGAGATTCCAGTGCCAGGTAACCGTTCCGTCATGGTTATGAATAACTTCCTCGAGAGATCCGGGACAGGCGGCTACCAGGGTATCGGGAACGGTAATGAAATAATCATAGGTAGCCTTGTCGGTAAAGTTATCTATACAGGGGAACCAGCTACGACCGAAGGGATGGGGAGTGACCGTCATACCAACACCCATGTTAAAGGCTGCCCGGCGGGTGAAATAAAAACCGCCCCAGTGCGGATCATGTATGGGTCTGCCATGATAGAAAACCGTGACCAGCACTGTGCTTCCTTTGTCCTGAGGCTCCTGTAAACGGATATGGATGATATTTCCTTTTCTGAAGACATGATGATCCCTTTCCTCATTGATCCATACCGAGTCAACAGTCAGGTGATCAAGCATCAACAGGATATTGCGAACCGAATCGCGGGTCGTATAGACCTGAAGGTCCGTTATCCCGGTTAGGGTTTTAGCTGTAAGGTTGGGGATGGTAAGATTGATATTATAGTGCAATATGTCAATAGAATCATCCCTGTATTTTTCAGGAGGGGCCTTTTGTTCACTGAATGATCGGATCGCCGGGAAAAGCAGGACAACGAAAATCAGAAACAGTCTCCCTGATGGAAATCGTTTAAAACATCCTTTTGCAAGCATTGTTTTATCATACGATCCACGCAAGCAGGATCAGTTATATATACTGAACTTTTTTTCTTTCAATGTCCGGATCAGCGATTCGAGGATAAGCCGCCCGTCGGTATTTCCCAGCAGGTCATCGGCAGCACGTTCGGGATGGGGCATCATGCCGAAAACATTTTTTGTTTCATTGCATACGCCGGCAATATTATCCATTGAACCATTGGGATTAAATGCTTCGGAAATGGTTCCGTCAGGGCCGCAATAACGGAACAGGATCTGGTTGTTTAAACGCATTTTGGCAATTTCTTCTTTCGGCGCGTAATACCGGCCTTCGCCATGGGCAATGGGTATCTTCAGCGGCCTTGTCTTATCGAGCCTGGCGGTGAGAGGCGTTTTGGTATTATCCGGGATGATATTTACATTTTTACATATGAACTTCTGGTTTGCGTTGGGCAGGAGGGCGCCAGGTAACAATCCGGCCTCACACAGGATCTGAAATCCGTTGCAGATACCCAGAACATAACCGCCCCGTTTTGCGAAATGAATGACTTCTTCCATGATCGGAGAATAACGGGCAATAGCCCCTGACCGTAAGTAATCGCCATAAGAGAATCCACCCGGGAGCACCACAACGTCAACATCCTTCAGGTACGTATCTTTGTGCCAGAGTTCGATCACTTCCTGATCCATAATATCCCGGAGCGCATATACCGTATCCTGGTCACAATTGGAACCGGGGAAAATAACAACACCGAACTTCATGTTAATTAACTTTTTGATAAGATAAGAATACCCAAAGTTATTTATTTTTATCCGGCGTATCAAAACAATTTTTCATTTACCGGCGAAAATGTTTAAATTTCGTGGATTTGTTAAACAAAAGAGATAGATTAAACCAAACCTTGTCTCATGAAAAAAATTCTAAAATGGATTGCCTGTATCCTCGGATTGATCGTTTTGCTTTTTATTATTTTCCTCGTAGTGGCCACTGTGCTGGATTATTCCCCGCCTGAGAAAATTGAGCTGTTTACTTCGGATCATCCCGATACACTGAATGTTGCGGATACACTTAATTTAATGACTTGGAATGTAGGCTATTGCGGGCTGGGGAAAGATATGGATTTCTTTTACGACGGTGGAAAACAGGTTCGTACCAGCAAGGCTCATACCCTTGATAATCTGAAGGCGATCCGGAACTTTCTGATGCAAAACGATTCGATGGATGCTTTTTTCCTGGAAGAAGTGGATGTTTCCTCCAAAAGGACCTATCATATAAATGAAGTGGATACGCTCAAAAAATATATGCATGGATATAAGGTGTTTCTGGCATTGAATTACAAGGTCTTTTTTGTACCGGTACCCATCACCAGGCCGATGGGAGGGGTGAAATCGGGTGTCGTACTTGTCACAAAATATAAACCCGAAAGGGTGGATCGTATGGATTTCCCGGGACAGTATGGCTGGCCGACACGGCTGTTCATGCTCGACCGTTGCTTTCTTGTTGCCCGCTATCCCCTGAAAGATAAGACGAAACTCCTGCTTATCGTTACCCATAATTCTGCTTTTGACAACGGAGAACTGAAAAAGGAAGAGATGGCCTTTTTGAAAGATTATATTTTGAAAGAACAGAAAAAAGGGAATAAGGTGATCGTGGGAGGAGACTGGAACCAGAACCCTCCCGGTTTCAATGATAAGGACTTTAACCGTACATCCGGATATAAGCGTTTCGTTTTGCATAAGATCCCCGAAGATTACATGCCCGCCGGATGGCACTGGGCCTATGATCCAAAACATATGACCAACCGTTCTAATCTGACTCCTTTCGATCCGGATAAAACACCCACCACCCTGATTGATTTTTTCCTGTTGTCTCCCGGAGTAGAAGCTTTGACAGTGCAAGGGATTGATCTGGGTTTTGAACACAGTGACCATAATCCGGTGAGGATAAAAGTGGCAGTGAGTCAATGAATGAATGATAGAATGAA
>WFSC01000167.1 GCA_015486185.1 Bacteroidales bacterium
TGTGTTATGCTTGCCGTTAAAATATTGGAAATAAATAAATAGATTGTCTGGTTAAACCAGTGGCTTTTACTTTTAATGCCTGCCATATCAGCTATATAAATCTCCCCTATGGGGACATACTGCAGATAATCATCGATACGAAACTCAAACGAGTTCCCGACCATGTCCCGCAGTTTTGTCTGGAGGTCTTTCTCCGGTTTGCTGTTATTTACCAGAATGCCTGTTCCGATGAATGCAACAGGTAAAATACTTTTTTTGATGGGCTTTTTTATGTAAGGAATACTATCTGATACTTGTGCATGTCCCTGTATAGATGACATGAAAAACATCAGGCACAGGAAATGAGCTACTTTTATTTTACAGGCTTGGTTCATATTACTATCTGACAGATAAATCCTAATGGCTGGTTACATAGTAATCCAGATAATCCAGTAAGAGAGGGATCTCATCAGGGTCAATCCCGTTTTTCAGTAACCAGGGTCTGTCTGCTTCAAAAGAGGTGAGGAAATTACGAAAGTTTTCAAAACCTTTTTGAATAGAGCTTTGATAATACCGGATGGCTTGTTGCCGGTTACCGAGTGACCATTCTACGTGTCCGGCGTTAAGAAGATCATGGCGGGCAGGTTCTTTTTCCAGGATTTTCTGATAATATTTCCGGGCTTCTTCCGGTTTTCCCAGGGTAAAGTAACACCAGGCAATAGGTCGCCAGATCCTGATGTTGTCAGGTTGATTGTATTCGACTTTGAAGTAGTATTTCAGAGCTTCTTCAAAATTTTCCATATCAAGATAGCAATGACCGATAGACGCCTGAATAAACAGGTTATCCGGTTCATCTTTCTCTGCCTGCCGGTAATATTTCAGCGCCTCTTCCGGTTTTCTCAGGGCACGGTAACAGTAAGCGATCTTTTTGGTAAGCCATTTTTTGTTCGTATCAAACAGTTCGGCCTGTTTATAATATTCCAGCGCTTCATCAAAGCGCCGCAGCTTCTGGCTGGCATAACCCATTTTTTCGAGTAATTCATAAGAGGGCGTTTCCTCTTCCTGTCGGATCTGTTTGAAGATATCCAGTGTCTCTTCATAACGGTCATGTTCAAAAAAGTAGGCCCCGATGATCTCTTTCATGCTGGTGCCTTGTACCAGTTTTCCAAAGAACCGGCTGTTATACAGATCAAGTGGTCTGTTGAACAGATCATCAAACTCATAACGGAAAGGATACAATTTAAAAAACCGGTAGAGGTCCTGAATATACTGGGTATAGACCACCTTTGACTTCTGGTCGGGTTTCAGCATACTGTCTTCTTCATTCATTTCCTGCATCCCTTCCAGTTCGGCATTGAACAGGTTGACAATGATCTTTTTTTGTGCTGAAGGCATGATGTTCAGATTCATGCAAAAGGAATATTTATCGGAATTGCAGATAAAAGGGGTTTGAAACAGTCCTTCAATAAAAGTGGTTCTGTCAAACTCATTTTCTTCGCCGGACAATGATTCTTCTATGGCCGGATTATCCGGATAGAAAGGTACAAACCAGTTCATGAGCTCTTCAAAGAAGCTGAAATTTTTCAGATGGGCAAAAGCGGACATGAAGACATCGGCCCCTTCCATTTGCATTTTTGAGAATTCTTCCATTTTCTCGTACAGATTCTCTGATCCCTTAAACACTTTTGACCAGTCGGGGTTCTTATCTTCAAGAAAATCCTGCGGTATCAGTTCATCCAGTTTTAACTTTTCCTGCAGGTTGGGACCCATTTTTGTGATCTCGGGGATGATCTCATCCTTCAGTTTCTTTGTGATCTGTTCCGTTTCCTTTGAACGGATGATCTGGAGGGTGATGGCCTCGATATCCCTTTCAATGTTTTTTTGCTCACTCAATCCGGCAAGGATCTCTTCCAGCTCGGGATAAAGGACAAGAATATCATCATACAGATAGAATGCCAGGATAATCCCTGTCAGACTCCGTTCACGTATTTCCGGTTCCTGATCAAGAAAATAGCGGTGCAATACCACGAACTTGGCAGGGTCAAAATATCTGAAAAGGGAAAGAGTAACAGCGCTGACGAACAGGGCACGTTCATGCCAGGCAAATTTTGCATGGTCCAGCGTGAGGTTTACCAGTTCCTTTTCTGCCTCGCCGTATTCATCCGCCAGCCACAGATAATTGAAAATATTCCGTATGATCTCATGGTGTTTGCGATATTCGCCGGGCAACGGCGTGTTCAAACCGTAATTTTCTGTCAGTAATTCCCTGAGGTCCTGACTAAAATACAGGTCATCCAGATTATTGATAAATTCATGGCCACTGAGTCGCTGACGCATGTGAAAGTCCCGTTTCAATACGGAAGTCTGACGGGTAGTATCCGTTTCCAGTATCTTTTCACGGGTTTTATTGTTTAACTGCAGGATAGACCGGCGCAGATGGTTGTATATTTTCATTCGTTCCGGATCGGTAACACCTTCCAGTGTATATTTCAGCATACTTTCATAGGTGGAGTTAAGGTTCTCGAGCGTGACAAACATTTCTCCCAACTGGGCGGTTTGCATCATATTACGCAGTTCTTCCAGTGCTTTTTTCAGGCGTTGACCCGCAACCAGTTTATTTATTTTTCTGTATGTGTGGTTTACATCTTGTGTATTCATGTTTTTTTGATATGTTTTGCAGTTCCACAGGTCAAAATCCGTTCCATGTTTTTTTCTTGACGTTTTGTCAGGAAAAGTATTATTTATGGAATAAAAGAAAAATAAAAATTGTCAAATAAAAAAGATTTAAAGAGAGATCATATGTTACGGTACCATTATTTTGATGGTTTTTTGCCAAATATATTTTTTCTTTCAGCTATTATGCTTCTGGTACAGGGCTGTCAGAAGTTACCTGTATTTTCATCACAACCCGTAAAGGAAACAGGGTCATTGCCCCGGATGGCCGTATTGCCCCTGACAGATTCACTGACAAAAAATAAAAAGGAACATTATACATTCAGTACCGCTTATGATAAAGAGTACCTGTATGTTTTTTTACGGGTACCTGACCGTTCCCTGCAGGCCAAGATCATGGTGACGGGTATGACACTATGGATAGACACATCCGGTCACAAAAAACACAGCATGGGTATTCAGTATCCGCTGAAAAGGGAGAGGCGCAAAGGCGGACGGTCTGTCCCTGCAGAACAGACCGGGCGGACACGTCATCCGTCACCTATGTATCACGGGAGTCCGGGAAGGTTGATGAAACTGACTGGTTTCTCCGGAAAAGGTTCGGAAAAAATGATTCCGGCAAACAGGCACCGGGGTATCGCCGGGCACATTGCTTATTATGACGGCAATATTTGGTCGTATGTAGTACGTATTCCCCTGGATTCCCTGCATTGTGACTGGAAGAACCAACCGGTTACCCTGGGTATTGTAACAGGTTCTATCAAACAGCCTCCCGCTGGTGCCGGAAGACCCGGTATGCGTTCGGGAGGCATGGCGCCCCGGCAGGGGATGCTCCAGCGACGGCATGACATGCCGGGCGGCGTTCGGGGAGGACGTCCCATAACCCCCGAACAAATGGAACGTCGGAAAGAAATGATGCAGGAAATGACATACCCTACAAAGTTCTGGGTAAAGGTGATGGTAAAAAAATAACCTCCCGGAAATAAAAACCCTGGTCCGGTTGTCTAATTATCGTTATTATAATGTAACTAAAAAGAAAATGTTTGAAAAGACAATGAGAACTTTTAAATATCTTTTTCTGACAGGATGGATCATCCTGTCCGGTTTGCTTCAGGTACAGGCACAACCCTGGACATTACAGACATGCATAGATACGGCATTGCAAAATAATATTCAGTTGAACCAGCAGCAACTGAATAACCGGTTGACCGAGCTTAATCTGGAGCAGTCGAAAGCCGAGCGGATACCTACACTGAATGCATCTGCTTCACAGGGCTTGAATTTTGGCCGCTCTATCGATCCCTATACTAACCTGTACAGTAATAATAATTTTGCCAGTAACAGTTTTTCCATGAACTCCAATTTGGTTCTTTTCAATGGATTTCAGATAAAAAACACGATCAAAAGGAATGAAATTGACTGGAAAGCCGGGCAGAAGGACCTGGAGGCACTGAAAAAAAACATTACGCTGAATATCACCCTGGGCTACGTGCAGGTGTTGTTTGCCTATGATCAACTGGAGAATGCACGTAATAAGGTAGTATCAACACAGGCACAGGTAGAAAGGACGAAGAAGCTGGTGGAAGCGGGGGAGTTGCCGGAAGGGAATCTGTTGCAATTGAAATCGCAGCTTGCTACGGATCATTATGCCGAGGTGAATGCAGGAAATCAGTTATGGATGTCAAAGGTTAACCTGATGCAGTTGATGGATATCCCTGTTAACCCTGCTTTTGATGTGGTAAGGCCTGCCCTGCCGGATACCATTGATACGGGTCTTCTCACCAAGAAAACAGAAGAGATATATCAGGAGGCATTGAGGACACAGCCTCAGGTACAAAGTGCTGCCCTGAGAGTGATGAGTGCAGAGAAAAATCTTCAGATATCAAAAGGAGCTATGTCTCCCCGTTTATCATTGAGTGCCAACCTTTCCTCAGGATATTCCAATGCCAGATCCCTCTATGACCGGACTTATACTACCGTTACCCAGGAGATCGGATACCTGGCATCCAACCCGAATGAAAAAGTGCTGGCCGACAGACAACAGGCAATCATCGAATCAAGACCCTATCCTTTTCAGAACCAGATATGGGATAATTTTGGTCAGTCGGTCAGGTTTTCCCTGTCCATTCCCATATTCAACAAAAAGCAGGTGAAAACGAATATAAAAAGATCGATGATCAGCATTGAAACAGCCCGTCTGAATGAGTGGAACGTAAAAGTTCAGTTGAGAAAGGAGGTGGAACAGGCATACAGTGACCTGATCGTAGCTTCCAAGAATTTTGCCGCTGCTTACGAACAATTGCTATCGGCCAAAAGATCATTCCAGGATATCGAGCGGAAATATAATCTTGGACTTGTCAATGCTACCGATTATTTAATTGAAAAAAATAATTACGCCAATGCACAGGTAACCCTTACAAGAAACAAGTATGATTATATTTTCAAACAGAAAATCCTGGATTTTTATATGGGTAT
The DNA here is from genome assembly GCA_015486185.1 of Bacteroidales bacterium. GTDB lineage: Bacteria > Bacteroidota > Bacteroidia > Bacteroidales > VadinHA17 > DRPN01. The sequence continues at coordinate 5,128 of WFSC01000167.1, forward strand.
TCCCATCCGGTTTTAATACTGATAATATGAAATTTATATAATGTAAAGATTTTAATTGTTGAAAATTGTCCATAAATATTTTAAAAAATGAAGAAAGGAATCATTATTGCCCTGGTCGTAATAGCATTAGGTGTTGCAGCTTATTTACTGTGGCGGAAGAAAGACAGTGGGGCATCAGGGATCGCCTGGCAAACGACGAAGATCGAGCGCGGTGACATCCGCAATGAAGTAACTGCTACCGGTACTTTGCAGGCGGTAACTGAGGTGGAGGTAGGTACCCAGGTTTCAGGGAAGATCGATGAGATTTTTGTGGATTACAATTCCAGGGTGAAAAAAGGACAGATTATTGCCCGGCTGGATACGACCACGCTGGCTGCTCAGGTTTTTGATGCAAAGGCTGCGGTGGAGCGCATGAAGATCCAGTTGAGACAGGCGGCGAGAGATTATAAACGAACCAAAGAACTTTATCAGCAGAAAGTCATGGCACGCATAGATTATGAAAAAGCTTTGGATACTTATGAAACAGCAAAGTCCAATCTGTATTCTGCCGAGGCACAGCTCAACAGGGTAAAGACCAATCTGGGTTATGCCACCATTACTTCGCCGATTGACGGGATAGTGATCTCAAGAAATGTGGAAGTTGGCCAGACGGTTGCTGCCAGCTTTAACTCTCCAACTTTATTCCAGATCGTAAATGACCTGACCAAGATGCAGGTGGAAGCGGATGTGGATGAAGCAGATATAGGACAGGTGAAAGTGGGTCAGGAAGTGTCTTTTACCGTAGATGCTTATCCTGATGATGCTTTTAACGGGTTGGTCAGGCAGATAAGGCTGCAGCCGGTGGTTATCTCCAATGTGGTAAACTATATTGTGATCATCGATGTGCCTAACCCGGAAATGAAACTGATGCCGGGAATGACAGCCAGTTTGTCCATTTATGTTAGTAAGGCAGATAGTGTATTGCGTGTGCCGGTAAAGGCCCTGGCTTTTCATCCGCCCGAAAGTTATCTTGAACAATATAATAAAAATCTGCCCGATTCTGTGAAAAGAAAACAGGATGAACGTATGCAACGTATCCGCGAAAGGATGAAATCCATGGGCATGACAGACCAGGAAATCGATCAACGTATCAAACAGTTTCAGGAGATGAGAAAAAATGGTGGCGGTTCATCTTTTGGGACAACAGGCAGAAATCAGTCGTCACGAAAAATAACGGCAGGTACCCTGTGGGTACATGAGACTGATGATCACATCCGCCCTGTCCGGGTGCGTATTGGCTTGTCTGATGGCATATATACACAGGTATCAGGAAGAGAGATAAAAGAAGGAATGGAAGTAGTTACCGGATACAGCATGCGGTCAGGAAAAGAAAAAACGTCCTCCTCACAAATGCAACGCAGTCCGTTCTTACCCAAGTTTGGCAGAAGACGCAAATAAAAGAAAAGAGATGAGTAAAAATATTATTACCGTCCGGTCGCTGGTGAAGATTTATGACCTGGGAGAAGTGAAGGTTCACGCTCTCAGGGGGGTGGATCTCGATGTGTATGCAGGGGAATTTGTGGCGATCATGGGACCCAGCGGTTCGGGAAAATCTACTTTTATGAATATTCTGGGATGCCTGGATCTGCCCACTTCCGGAGATTATTTTCTGGATGGTGTCGATGTGAAAACGCTTAGCCGTGATGACCTGGCCCATCTGCGGAACCATAAGATAGGTTTTGTTTTCCAGACCTATAATCTGTTGCCACGGACCACAGCCCTGGAAAATGTCGAGTTACCTCTGTTTTATAACCGGTCGATCAAGAAGAAAGAACGTCTTGAACGGGCTGAACATGTCCTGGAAATGGTGGGTTTGGCTGACCGGATGAAACATTATCCCAGCCAGTTATCCGGCGGACAACAACAGCGGGTAGCCATTGCCAGGGCCCTGGTAAATAATCCGGTGATCATGCTGGCGGATGAACCTACCGGAAACCTGGATACTCACGCCAGTTTTGAGATCATGGATATATTCCAGAAACTGAATGAGAAAGGGATTACTATCTGCCTGGTGACGCATGAACCGGACATTTCACAGTTTGCTGCCCGTAATGTGATCTTCAGGGATGGAAGAATACACAGGGAAGTGATGGTCAGGAATATAAAGAAAGCTTCCGAAGAGCTGAAACTGTTGCCTGCCGAAGAGGATGACTATGAAGAAAACGAAAGATCATGAGCTATTTGAATTTATTTGTTATTGCCTACCGCTCACTGAGTAAAAATAAAGTGCGTTCCTTTCTGACGATGCTGGGGATCATTATTGGTGTGGCTTCTGTGATCGCTATGCTTGCCATTGGACAAGGATCGCGTAAAAGTATCGAACAACAGATCGCCGGCCTGGGAAGTAATGTGTTGATGGTGTTCCCCGGCTCCAGCTTTCGTGGGGGAGTGGCCTCGGGAGCAGGTACCGGTCAGCGCCTTGAAATAGATGACGCCTGGGCAATCCGGGATGAATGTCCTTCCATAAAGTATGTGAGCCCGGTAGCCCGTACCAGTTCCCAGGTAATTGCCGGACCTAATAACTGGAATACGCAGATCTATGGCATTTATCCGGAATATTTTGAAATACGTGATCTGAAAATGGAATCGGGAGCGTTGTTTTCGGATAAGGATGCTGCACGAGGTACCAAGGTTTGTGTGTTGGGACATACTGTGATAAAGAATCTTTTTGGTGAAGGTGCTGACCCGGTCGGAAAACAGATACGTATAAGAAATATTCCTTTTCGTGTGATCGGGGTGATGGCTCCGAAAGGCCAGTCAGGTATGGGCACTGATGAAGATGATGTGATCTATGCCCCTTTTCAGACCGTACAGCGACGACTCCGGGGACAAACCAACCGGGTGCAGATGATCTATGCTTCCGCCGTTTCGGAAGATCAGATGAATGTAGCTGAGCAGGAAATAGACAGCTTGCTGCGACAACGGAAACATGTTGCCCGTAATGATGAAAATGTACCTTTCCGTATTCGTAACCAGCAGGAGATACTGGATATGCTTACTTCCACTTCGGATACCATGGTGGGCCTGTTGGCCAGTATTGCTGCAATATCTCTGATCGTAGGAGGTATAGGTATTATGAATATCATGCTGGTTTCGGTGACGGAAAGGACCCGGGAGATAGGTTTGCGTATGGCTGTCGGAGCACGTAGTAAGGATATACTAAGACAATTCCTGCTCGAAGCCATCCTGCTCAGCTTCCTCGGGGGCATACTGGGAGTGGGTCTGGGAATAGGTGCTTCACATCTCTTTGTGACATTATTGGGATGGCCGGTATTGGTGACCTCTTATTCCATCTTCCTGGCTTTTGTCTTTGCTGCCCTCGTAGGCGTATTTTTCGGGTGGTATCCGGCGAGAAAAGCTGCCCGCCTGATCCCAATGGATGCCTTACGTTATGAGTAAAAATATTATCAAACTTAAAAATTACTGCTATGAAACGATTTGGTTTTTTCTTTGTGTTATTGATGGCCTCGGGCAGTCTGCTAATGGGGCAGTCATTGGATGATGTTCTGGCAAAACACGCCAAAGCAGCCGGGTATGAGAAACTTGCAAAAGTAAAAAGTGTCCGTATTGAGGGCGTAATGACGCGCGGAACCAGGGAGGTGCCTTTTACCATTCTGGTCAAAGGAGATAAGATACGGTATGAGTCGGATATGCAGGGCCGGAAAATGGTACAGGTGTATGACGGGGAAAAAGGATGGTTTTACTCTCCACGATCGCAAGAGATACGTGAAATGCCCAAACGCCTGGTCAGGGTGCTGAAAGAACGTTCTTCACTGGCTGGGCCTTTGTCACACTGGAAAGAGATGACGGATAAACTGCAGTTGGAAGGAAAAACAAAACTCGATGACGGAACAGAAGTCTATAAGATCAAATATATACATCCGGACGGCGCAGTGACCGTGTTTTTTATCAATGCCGGAAATTACCTGTTGGTAAAAACGACAGAACATCTTAAAGCAAATGGAAATGAGGTGAAACGGTCGGTGATTTATAGTAATTATGAGGATGTGGAAGGTGTGAAGATCGCTTTTAGCCGGAAAATGATTATGGAAGGTACGCCCGGCGGTTCAGGCAGACGGGCACGGGGTGGCTCCATGGAGATACGGTACAAAAAAGTAGAGTTTAACATACCGCTGGATGATAGTCTGTTTACCAAAACATCGTTGACACAGAAATAAATGCCGAAATTAGCTGCTGCCGGACTCGCAGTGAAATCTGCAGGCCATTCGATTGTCATTCCGTAAATGTTCATCGTTTGTTGTTCATCGTTAAACGATCAACGATCAACGATCAACGATCAACGATCACCGTTCCTAAAACCATCCTCCGGCAGAAGTGTTAATGCCATCTGCATTTTCAACTCCGCCAAAGGTATAGAGTGGAAGGCCAAGAATATCCAGCTCGCTGGCAGGAACAGGAAAATGCAACGGCGTGCCTTTTTGCAGCATATCCCTCCGCCGCATATCAAAGAAAGAAATACCCGTTCCGGTAGCTATAAGTTCGATTTCTCTTTCATAGAATATGGCTTTCAGAACATCTGCGGCAGGTGTCGTTGTATCCAGGGGTAAAAGTTTTCCCCGCCGGGTCCTCGTACCGTTATTCAGGATATAGATAGCTTCTGTAGTACGATCAAGATGGACCAGGGCTTCTGCCATGATCAATTCCTTTTCTGTTGTGGTGAACTCCGGAACATTTCCGCTGTAAGTAACCATCCAGTCATCATACCGGCTGAACCGGTAAAATGAATTGAGATAAAAGGGCGGTTCGATAGTCTGGGGAGGATCCCATATAAAGTCGCTTACAGCCCGGGCATCATCGCTTGAGAGCAGGGTGCTGTCAGGTATTTGTCCGTTGGAGGTAGTCCATGAGGTGTTATCTGCAGGCCACCGTGCCGGAAAATCAGGATCCATCAAATGAATGATACGCAGATCTATGCGGCCCCAGTAAGTAGAAAGTGCATATTGCCGGTATTCATCCTTCCATTTGTCATTATCGGCTACCGGGGCCACATCGAGGTCAGGTGCCTGTGAAGCATAATCATAGATCTTCTGCCAGTTGTTTTGTTCATTTTCAGCCATATTTCTTGGAAAGGATATGGATATCCTGGCTGCATATGCGCTGGCGATACCTGCCAACAGGTCAGAAGAAACAGTCATTTCGTTGATAAAACCATCCGGCAGGGTGAACGTGTGTGTCTGGCTGATGGTAATGGTGCTGTCCAGGGATGTGAGTGCGAACAGGATAACTTTATGATAATCATCATAAGTATTGTGTGGCAGGGGCGTATGTACATCTACCAGGGAAGCCTGGTCGAAAAGCAGGCCCAGGTAACCATACCCGACACCGCGGATGAAATAGCTCCAGGCAGTCAGCATGGGTTTGATATCCTTGCCTTCATACATAATTGTCTTTTCATCTTCCATACTTCTCAGTATATCGTTGGCCAGGAGCACGACCTGGTAGGTTTTGTCCCAGAAATCCTTTGTGATATAAAGAAAGGAATAGTTTGTAAAGTTCTGAAATACCTCCCTGGGCTCTTTAGCCAGATCTACTGCCGCCGCATCACCATGGGTGGTGGTGATCTGGTCGGAAGCAGTAGCCAGTCCCAGTGCCGGTCCTTTCAAAGCATGCACCGCGTTGAACCAGTCACGGTATAAGGTAGCTGCTGCTTCCACTTTCTGTTCCGGAGTGCCGAGAACATCATTCTGATCCGGAATATTAGGCTTAACATTCAGATCCCCACAGGAAACGGTAAAAAACAGGGCAGCGATAAGGGCCGGAATAAAAAATATCTTTCTTGCCATAGGTCCGCGGTTTTATTTATGGTAACAGAACGGTAAGACCCTCACAAATCGTATGCCAGAGTTGGACAATGAGTGAATGAGTGAATGAGTGAA
>WFSC01000168.1 GCA_015486185.1 Bacteroidales bacterium
AATGGTAACTGCCGGTATTGCGGACATCATATCCTGGATTATATAAAATGAGTAAAAATTCCTCATTCGGAGGCTGGGCGTACGATAATACAAATCAAAGGGTTAACAATAGCTCACAAACAGATCAATATTTTACTGTGAAAGATCTGAAATTCCGGACAGGTTGTTCCGTCACAGTAACATGATCCACCCTGCCCCAGGAAGGCCCCCGGTGAATACGCACCATGAATCGGTTTACAGCATCTTCTTCTCCCTCTGCCTCCAGATACACAGAACCATTCGCTTCATTTCTCACAAAGCCTTTAATATTTTCCTTTTCCGCTTCTTTCACGGCAAAATAGCGGAACCCGACATTTTGTACCCTGCCTGTTACCCTGACAACAAATGATTTGATCATCACTCTGTTCTATTCACCGGATCCATTGTCTGTTTCCTTTTTCTTTGCTGTCGTTTTCTTCGTTGTAGTCTTCTTCGTTGTCGTTTTTTTAACTGTTTTCTTTTTTGCTGTAACTTTGCTCAACTCCTCAAACAACTGATCCATTGACCCAAAATATTCTTTCCGGATATTATGCACCTCTTCTTTGACACTTTTGTTTTGTACCTTATCTTTACCAAGGTGATTTAGCCTGTAGATCTGGTTATTGCGTAAAGTAATGACATCGGATATCATACTAATAACATCTTCTCTTTTCTCCGGATGCCTCATGATCAGGCCAAATCCATCAGAAGCAAAAGCTTCTGTCAGGTTATTGATTTCTTTTTTCAGATCTTTGATTGAACTCATGGGATAAAATGGTTTAATTTTTCCCGAAAATAAAAAATCCTGCTATAAAAACCGCCCCCTTTGGAATATTTCATGGTAATTTTGATATTTTTACTAAAAATTTGGGGTATTCAGCATTATGTTTATAAACACAATAAAATTAAAATCATGAAAAAAGCCTTTGTTATTTTACTGATCATTCCGCTCCTTTTTTCCTGTCACAGAAAAGGCGGAGAACATGTTACAACACCAGTTACAGCAGGTCTTTCCAGAGAAAAATTTGACACAACGGTTCAGGGGAAGAAAGTTTCCCTTTACACCTTGCGAAACAAAAACGGAATGGAGGTGAACATCACCAACTACGGAGGACGGATTGTATCCGTCATGGCTCCCGGGAAGAACGGTCAATGGGCCGATGTTGTGCTGGGTTTTGACAATATCCATGATTATATGACCATTAAGAATAACTTCGGGGCACTGATAGGACGATATGCCAACCGTATCGGAGGAGCCCGGTTTGAACTGAATGGCAAGGTATATAATCTGGAGAAAAATGATGGGAACAATCAGCTACACGGAGGCAGCCATGGATTCCACACAAAGGTATGGGAGGCCAAACAGGTATCTGACAGTGTGCTACAGCTTCATTATCTGTCTCCCGATATGGAAGCCAACTATCCGGGCAATCTGGATGTTCATGTAACCTATACCCTTACCGGCAAGAATGAACTGGTTATCAACTATAAGGCCACGACAGATAAAACCACAATTGTAAACCTGACCAACCATGCCTATTTTAATTTAAAAGGTGCCGGTGAAGGGACCATACTGGATCATGTGCTGATGATCCCTGCCGATTATTTTACTCCGGTCGATTCCGGATTAATTCCAACCGGTATTCTTGAACCTGTAGAAGGTACTCCGTTGGATTTCAGACAGCCCACACCTATAGGGAAACGTATCAATGACAACTTTGAACAACTGAAACTGGCCCATGGCTATGATCAGAACTGGGTGCTTAAAACAAAAGCCAATGACTCTATTATCCTTGCCGCACGCCTGACAGAACCTGTCTCAGGCCGTATGCTTGAAGTTTACACCAACGAACCGGGTCTTCAATGCTATACCGGAAACTTTCTGGATGGGACTATCAAAGGAAAATACGGAAAGGTCTATCTGCGCAGAGGGGCCATCTGCCTGGAGACACAACATTTTCCTGATTCTCCCAACAAACCACAATTCCCCAGTGTAGTACTTAAACCTGGAGAGGTCTATCATTCCGTTTGTATTTATAAGTTCGGGATAGAAAAATAACCGGAAGACTCGTGGTCTCAGTTTAGACTTAACCGTAACTGACAGATCATATCTGATGGATATAAAAAAGCCCCGCGCGGGGCTTTTTTATATGTGGCGGAGAAAGAGGGATTCGAACCCCCGGTCCGCCGATAAGCGGACAACGGTTTTCAAGACCGCCGCATTCGACCACTCTGCCATTTCTCCGCTGCAAAAATACATAAATTTTTTTATCCCGTAATTTGAGAAAGCAATCGCAAAATGACTTCTATATCATGTCTTTTACTTGACTGGCACGGATTTCAGCGTTTTTTTTCATCCTGTTGAAAAAATTTTTTTACTTGCCAATAAATAGCATATTATTCTGTATAACAACTATTTATAATATTCTCAGGTTATTTTTACTTGTGAATAACTTCTGAAACCTGCGTCATTGTTGACTTTTTTTATCAAAATATGTTTGCAGAAGTCCCGAAATACCTTATATTTGTAAGTAAATGCAATAATTTTTTTACTAACCCTAAAAATTTTAAATTATGAACAAAGCAGAATTAATTGATGCAATTGCCAGCAAAGCAAACTTGTCAAAAGCTGACGCAAAAAAAGCACTGGATGCTTTTGTAGACACAACTAGTGATGCCCTTAAAAAAGGAGATCGTGTAGCTCTTGTTGGTTTTGGTTCCTTCTCTGTTACCGAAAGAGGTGCCAGAACCGGCCGTAACCCCCAGACCGGACAACCCATAACCATCCAGGCCAAAAAAGTGGTAAAATTCAAAGCTGGTAGTGATCTTGCATCAACAGTGCAGTAAAAGTACTTCGTTTTGTTCCGGGGGAGTACCGTTTGTGTACTCCCTTTTTTTATCTTAGTCCCGATGGACAAAGAACTTATCAAATACCTTGAAAATTTTCTTACCCCTCACAGGAAAGCCCTTTTTCAACGTATCCTTGAAAACAGAACCCGCTACCTGACCGTTGTCCTGGAGGATATATATCAACCTCACAATGCGAGTGCCGTCCTGAGAAGCTGCGAATGTTTCGGAATACAGGATATCCACATTATCGAAAACCGTAATTCATACACGGTCAATCCTGATGTTGCACTGGGTGCATCCAAATGGCTTACGCTTATCAAATACAACACGAAAGAAAACAACACCCCTGATGCACTGAACCGGCTCCGGAACGAAGGATACAGACTGGTAGCCACGGTACCGGGAAAGACAGCTACTCTTTTACAGAATTTCGATCTGAACAAAGGAAAAACGGCTCTCCTTTTTGGCACCGAACTTACCGGGTTGAGCAAGGATGCTCTCAACATGGCAGATGAATTCCTCGAAATACCCATGTTCGGTTTTACCGAGAGTTTTAACATATCCGTTTCGGCAAGTATTATTCTCAGTCAACTGGTACTGAAGTTTCATTCAGAAGACTACTGGAAACTTACGGAAAAAGAAAAAGAATCCATTTACTTCGAATGGTTGAAAAAAAGTATTAAATCATCCGGACAGATCATAGCCAGGTGGAAAAAATAATAAACATAAAACGCAGTCTTTTTTTAACATTTACACTTTTTTTTTTGTAACTTTGACAACACAATCATATCCTTTTATTAAAAACCCCGGAGGATGAACTGTATAATCATTGAAGATGATGAACTTTCCAGAAGAGTGCTGGAAGAATTTATAAAAAAGACAGATAATCTGGAACTGGTCGCCTCTTTTCAGAATGCCATTGATGCAATAAATCATCTGGGGAATAAAGCAACCGTTGATCTTGTTTTTTTGGATATTGAGTTACCCCAAATGTCGGGGGTTGAATTTCTTGAGAGTTTGGAAACTTCTCCCCAGGTGATCATTACCTCCTCCAAGGAAAAATATGCTATCCAGGCTTTTGATTTCAATGTAACGGATTATCTGCTTAAACCGGTCAGGTATCCCCGTTTTTACAAGGCAGTAGATAAAGCCTTCAAACTGGAAAAACTTTACGAAGTTAACAGGATTGACGATGAGATTTTTATTAAAAAGGGATCTTCCTTGATCAAGCTGGCTTATGATGATATCATTTGGATAGAAGCCCTTGAAAATTATGTGATCCTTAATACTGAAAAGGAAAAATATACCATCCATTTCACGATGAAGGCAATGGAAAAAACCTTGCCACAACATAAATTTATCCGTATTCACCGCTCCTACATTATTCATTTGAGAAAGATATCTTCCATTCACGAAAAAAATGTAGATCTTTCTTTTTCCGGAAATATTCAGACATTACCTATCGGAAAATCCTATAAGGACAAGTTATTGAAAGAGATAAGAACCATGAAATAACCTCACAGGGGTCATGGATATGGAAAATCATCCTTTTTACAAGTACATAGCACAGACCTCTGCTTCTCCACTAGTGATAGAGGCAGATCATGCAGAAGGGGTTTATATCACCGACATTCATGGTAAGAAATACATGGATATGGTTGCCGGTATTTCAGTAAGTCATTTGGGCCATAAGCATCCTGCCATCATGGAAGCGATCAGGAAACAACTGGAACGTCATCTGCACCTGATGGTTTACGGCGAGTTCATTCAGCAGGCTCAAACGGATTATGCTATGGAAATCTGCCGTCACCTGCCCGGGCAGCTCAATAAGGTATATTTTGTTAACTCAGGCAGTGAAGCAGTCGAGGGGGCCCTCAAACTGGCCAAACGCTACACCGGACGATTTGAGATTGTTGGTTTCCGGAATGCTTATCATGGAGGTACGGCAGGTGCACTCAGCATGTTGGGAGACGAGCATTTTAAAAGGCCTTTTCGTCCGCTTATTCCCGGCATTCGCTTTCTTGATTTCAACCGGGCCGAACAACTGGAACAGATAACCCGGAAAACAGCCGCAGTAATTATCGAACCGGTACAGGGTGAAGCCGGGATCATTTTTCCGGAATCAGGTTACCTGGAAGCACTTCTTCAAAGATGCAAAGAAACAGACACGCTGTTGCTGTTCGATGAAGTACAGACCGGATTCGGCCGTATCGGAGAGATGTTTGCCTTTCAGCGGTTTAATGTTGTTCCGGATATCCTCATTCTGGGTAAAGCCCTGGGAGGAGGTCTGCCACTCGGAGCATTTATCTCTTCCCGGGAGATCATGGATTCTTTAACACACGATCCGGAACTGGGTCATATCACCACTTTCGGCGGACATCCTCTCTCCTGTGCTGCAGGTCTCGGAGCCCTGAAATTTCTCGACTCGTCCGGAATTCTAAACCAGGTCAGCAACAAAGGTGAACTTGTCAGGGGAAAAATGGACCATCCGTTTATAAAGGAAGTCCGGGGGGACGGCCTCTATTTTGCTATAGATCTCGATAATACGGAACTTGCCCGCCAGGTGGGACGGGAAGCCCTGAACCGGGGAGTCATAACGGATTGGTTCCTTTTCAGAGACCAGGCATTCCGTATCTCTCCTCCCCTTACCATCACCGAAAAAGAACTGACAAGAGGTTGCGATATTTTTCTGGAAACCATGGATGACATACAACATGGCAAAGTATTCTGATAAAGCCCGTTATGACGACGAAGAAGTCAGACCACATCCTGTTCCGGGACACTTTCCGGGCAGATTGTTATTTGCTATACTCGTCCTAATTGTTTTCATACCAAATAGTTTCTCACAGAAATTATCACTCGCTGAAAAAGAACAGGAATTATCCTTCCTTTTTGACCGCATCCGACATGAAAAACAGGACCAGAGAATAAAGATCCTCAATGATTCGGTTCTCAACATTTTTCAAACCATCCTCCATGAACCGCAATCTTTTACCTGGCCCTTCGATTCCCTGAGATATGTTGGACTCCTGTATCCTCCTGATTCATCATTCCGCCTGATCAACTGGAACCTGGCACTTTCAAACGGAAACTACCGCTACTTTGGCTTTGTTCTACTAAAAGATTCAATGAACCAAACCTCCCGGGTCATTCGTCTGGAGGATAACTCTTCAGAAATAAGGAAGCCCGAAGATACGATACTAACACCATCCTGCTGGTATGGAGCATTGTATTATAAGATCCTTTTGAATACATGGCAGGGACAAAACTATTATACCTTACTGGGAATTGATTTTCATGATCTTCTCACTACCAGAAAGGTCATCGATGTGATCACCTTTGATAAACAGGATCATATCTTTTTCGGTGCTCCGATGTTTGATACGGGAAAGGGGATCCGCAAGAGAATTATATTTGAGTTCAGTTCCCAGGTCAGCATGATGTTACATTATGATAAGCGTCTGCATATGATCGTATTCGACCATCTGTCCCCGTCACGCCCTGCCTATGAGGGAATATACCAGTTCTATGGCCCTGATTCCTCCTACGACGGATTTGTTTTTTATGGGGGCATGTGGCATTTGAAAAAAGACCTGGACCTGAGAAATACGAATGAATGAATGCAAGATGAATAAAACAGAGGCCCGGATAGCAAACCTTTTTGATATTTTTGAAAAAAATGGATATCTTAAGGCCGATAACAACATAAAAACAATATCTCTTGAAAAAGAAAACCAAACCGGTCGCTTATATTTATCTGATTGATGAACTGAAGCATTATTCCAATGAACTTATGCAACAGTATGACAATTCTGAAAAATACCGGTTTTATTATTTCAGCTCAGAACATCGCTTTTACGAAGGGATCAAAAAAAACAAGCCCCCTGAAAATATCACCCGCTTATTGATATTTGTCGTAAACAGACATCTCAACACTGATAATCCGGTAGATGAGGTAGCCAATCTTTTACATAAACTGAATAAGATTGCCAAAGGGATTGAGGTTATTATTATCACATCCCAGAAAACGCCGGAAACAGAAATAAAACTAAAAGAAGCCGGAGCGTTGGCGTTGATCATGGATAACGAAAA
>WFSC01000169.1 GCA_015486185.1 Bacteroidales bacterium
AAACACCCACCACCCTGATTGATTTTTTCCTGTTGTCTCCCGGAGTAGAAGCTTTGACAGTGCAAGGGATTGATCTGGGTTTTGAACACAGTGACCATAATCCGGTGAGGATAAAAGTGGCAGTGAGTCAATGAATGAATGATAGAATGAATGAATGATAGAATGAGTGAATGATAGAATGATAGAATGAGTGAATGAGTGAAAAGAGGAATGATGGAATGATGGAATGATGGAATAATAATTTATGAATAACTACTTAATTTCGTTCGCGCAGCGAACAAATTTCTATTTAATTTCGCGACCGAAGGGAGCTGATTTCGGCTGCGAAGCAGCCTAATGACCATCGAATGACCATTGAATGACTACTGAATGACTACTGAATGACTATCGAATGACCATCGAATGACCATTGAATAATAAAATTAGCTTATGAGTGAAGAGATCCTGAGGGCTTTGATGCAGTTGTTTGCGTTGATCGTCAAGCAGGACGAAGGTGTACAGGAAAAGGAGTATCAGTTTTTAAAGGATTTTCTCTTCGGGCAACTGGGAGAAGATTCGGCACAGGAATATCTGATCCTTTTTGAAGAATTTGCCGAGATTGATGGCGGAATAAGGAAAGAAAAAGGCCGGCGTAAGCCTTCGGTCAGGGATTCGGTACGTATTTTCAGCATCTGTAAAAAAATCAACCGTACCCTGAACCGCGAACAGAAAATAGTGGTTCTGGTTCGCCTTTTTGAATTATTGAACAGCGCCGGACAATTTTCACCACAACGTGTCAATATCGTTAATACGGTAGCGGAAGTATTTAAAATCTCTCAGGAGATCTATGATGATATCGGATTGTTTATCCGGTATAAGGAACCTGACAAACTGGACATAGAAAGAATCTTTGTGATCAGCGGAGAAAAGAAATCGCTGCTAAAGGCCAAATACACTTACCGGAAAGGGTTAAGCGGAAATGTGTTTTTTCTGTATGTTCCGGATGTGGAATTGTATTTCATGAAGCATACCTGTACCGATGATGTATTTTTGAACGGGTTACAGGTTAAGCCCTGGCAGGTATCACTTTTTGCTCCCGGAAGCAGCCTCCATTTACCTAAAGGCAAGCCGGTTTATTACAGTGATGTAGTGGCCCGTTTCAAATATGATCAAGCTATTGTTCCGGTTTCCTTTGAGGCAAAAAATATTTCCCAGCAATTTTCTAACGGATATTATGGGGTCAGAGATATTTCCTTTAAGGAGACCCACGGTAAATTAGTAGGTATTCTGGGGGCCAGTGGTTCGGGGAAAACGACCCTGATGAATGTTTTGAGCGGTACGGAGAAACCTACGGCCGGAGAAGTGATCATTAACGGATATGATCTTTTCAGAGAAAGCGAACGTCTGAAGGGGGTTATTGGTTACATTCCACAGGACGATATACTGATAGAGGAGCTGACGGTCTTTCAGAATCTTTATTACAATGCACGCCTTTGCTTCAGGGATAAGTCCGAAAAAGAAACCGCTGATCTGGTTGACCGGATGCTCAAAGACCTTGATCTCTATGCCATCAGAGACCTGAAGGTGGGATCTACTAAAAAAAGTATCATCAGCGGCGGACAGCGTAAACGGCTCAATATTGCCCTGGAGATGATCCGGCAACCGTCCATCCTTTTTCTTGACGAACCCACTTCCGGACTTTCATCAAGAGATTCGGAAAATGTAATGGACCTGCTTAAAGAATTGGCACTGAAAGGAAAACTGATCTTTGTGGTGATCCATCAACCTTCTTCTGATATATATAAAATGTTCGACACCGTGCTGGTACTGGACATGGGAGGATATCTGGTGTATTATGGGAATCCGATCGAAGCAATCACCTATTTCAAAAAATTGGATGCACAGATCAACAGCGATATCGGAGAATGTCCCGTATGTGGGAATGTCAATCCCGAGATTATTTTTAATATACTGGATGCCCGGGTAGTGGATGAATATGGCCACTATACCGAAAAAAGAAAAGTGAAACCGGAGAAATGGGCGGCCTATTTCAAAAAAAATATTTCTTTCCCGGAACTGGAAGAAATTCACAAACCACCGGTTTCAACATTTGATCAGCCTAATAAATTCAAACAGTTTCTTATCTTCCTGAAAAGGGACGTACTAAGTAAGCTGGCCAATGGGCAGTATATTACATTGAACCTGTTGGTGTCGCCTCTTCTGGCTTTTATTCTGGCCTACCTGATCAAATACATAGCTGATCCCAACTCGAATGTTTATATCTACCGCGAGAATGAAAATATTCCCGTTTATATCTTTATGTCACTGATCGTAGCCCTTTTTCTGGGGTTGATTATCAGTGCCGAAGAGATATATAAGGACCGGAAGATACTGAGAAGAGAACGCTTTCTTCATCTGGGGAAAGGCAGTTACCTGCTGTCGAAGATAACCGTATTATTCTTTATTTCTGCCTTGCAGTCAGCTTTGTTTGTAGCGATAGGTAATTCCATTCTGGAAATACGCGGCATGTTTTTTCCTTACTGGATCGCTCTTTTTACAACAGCCGCGTGTGCCAATATGCTGGGCCTGATCATTTCCGCTTCGTTTAATTCGGCCATTACCATATATATTATTGTACCACTCCTGATTATCCCCATGATGATCCTCAGTGGCGCCATGTTCAGTTTTGATAAGCTGAACCGCAAGGTAAGCAGCGTGGATAAGGTTCCGGTCGTGGCTGATCTGATGCCTACCAAGTGGACCTATGAAGCCCTGATGGTGTATCAGTTCAAAAATAATAAATACGAAAAATATTTTTATCCGCTGGAAAAAAAGGAAAGTGAAGCCGATTTCCAGGAGGTGTACCGCATCCCCAAGTTACGCGAAGCTCTGAATGAAACGGTTCGTTTATTAAATGAAGGGAAGTTGTCGCAGGAGAGTCCGGGTAAACTGGAGCTACTGAAAAATGAGATCGAAAAGGAAAACGGCGAGAATCCACAGGTTCATTTTGATGATCCGGAAGATTTGGTTCCGGGGAAATTTAATAATAATATAGCCGATGCCCTTGAAAAATACCTGGATAAACTGGATGCTTATTACAACAGGGAATCACTGAGCGCCAACAAAAAAAGACAAAAGATCATTGAATATATGCTTAACACCAACCCGACACTCTATAAGAAGCTGAGAGACGGATATTATAATGAGAGTCTGGCTGATATTGTGAAGAAGGTATATGAGCGAAATCGTATCCTTGAGTATAAAGGCCATTTGATACAAAAGTATCATCCCATCTATAAAGATCCTGATACGAGCCATTGGCTTGGGATACGCTCCCATTTTTTTGCGCCTGAAAAATATTTTGCCGGTCATTATTACAGCACCTTCTGGTTTAATATGGCGGTTGTCTGGGTTATGATCCTGTTGCTCTACCTGATCCTCTATTTTGATCTGCTAAAATATTCTATCGAATTTTTTGGAAATATTTCGATTTTTAAGAAAAAATAATTTGTTTTTTTCACCAGAATACTTACATTTAT
>WFSC01000170.1 GCA_015486185.1 Bacteroidales bacterium
AGGACAATGAGTAACAGTGGTATAGCAATAAGAAACCCCCCGATGACAGCAATGGCTAAAGGTTGATGCATTTGTGCTCCGGTGCCAATCCCCAGAGCCAGAGGCATGAGAGCAAAAATTGCTCCTGTCGCGGTCATCAGATTAGGGCGCAAACGAATGGATATGGAATCAATGATCGCCTTGTCAGGATCTTCCTGTTTGATCAATGTCAAAAACTGATGAACGGTAAATATTGCATTTTCTCCGATGATCCCAATGATCATGATCAGGCCGGTATAACTGCCAACATTTAATGGAGTCCTGGTGAGATAAAGGGCCCAGAGGCTTCCTGCGGTACCAAGAAAAGCCAGAATGATGTTCAATATAGCCAGTTTTATATCCTTAAATAAAAAAAGAATAACCGTAAAAACAAGCATTCCTGCTGATAACAAGATGATCAACAGCTCTCTGAATGAGTTTTGTTGTTCGGCGTAAGATCCGCCATAGACGATTTGGTAACCGCTGGGCAACCGGATATTCATCAGTTTTTTCTTTATATCCCTGATTACGCTCCCGAGATCTCTCTGATTCAGCCGGGCCGTGACTACCCCCATAGATTGCAGATTCTCCCGGTGGATCTCTGCCACTCCTTTTTCAGTGTTGATCCGGGCAAATTCATTAACCGGTTTTAGTGTACCGTCCGGAAGGAAAATCCTTGCCCGGCTTAATTTATCTACGGAAGTATTTTGGGCACCGGGATAGATCATTCTGACATCTGTCAATTGTTCTTTTTCCTGAATACTCCCGATCACGGATCCCTGTAATTGTGTTTGCAACTGAAATTGCAAATCGGCAGGCGTAAGATTATACTGAGCAAGTTGCGATTCATTGGGTTTAATATTAATGACAGGACCTGCTATGGTGATCCCGTCAAATACATCCGCCGTGCCTTTAACCGTTCTCACGAGGCCGGCCACTTCCCTGGAATAGGTTTCCAGTTTTGTATGATCTTCTCCGAAGATCTTTATTTCTATGGGTTGGACGGAAGACATCAGATCACCCAGCATATCTGTAATCACCTGGCCAAAATCTACTGTGAGGGCAGGAATAGTGGCTTCTATACGTTTCCGGATATCATCAGATACCTGATCCGTTGTGCGGTGTCTTTTCCTGGTAAGCTGTATAAGATAATCTCCTGTGTTTGGTTCGGTTATAAAAAACCCCATCTGGGTACCTGTCCTTCTGGAAAAAGAAACAACCTCCGGAATGCCGGAAAGAATCTTATCCACCTGACTCAGCATTTGTGTTGTCTCATCAAGGGATGTTCCGGGGGGGCTTCTATAATCCAGAACGATGGAGCCCTCATCCATATGAGGTAAGAAGCCGGTCTTTAGTTTGGGAATAATGAGAAAAATAGAAAGAGCCAGGAAAAGAATAAACAAAAAGCTTATTGCAGGGCGGTAAATAAAGAAGCCCACCCATTTGCGCTGTTTAAATTGATGTGAAGATGTGTTTTTATTCCCTGCGGCCTTTTGATTCTTTGATAACAGCAGGAAAATAACAGGCAGACCGATCCAGGTTACTAAAAATGAACACAAGAGGGTAATAATCATAGTGGTGGTAAGGATGGTGAAATAGGCCCCGGCTACGCCGCTCATGATAAAGAAAGGGATAAGAATAACAATGGTACTAAGGGAGGACCCGACCATAGCCGGAAAAAGATAATGTACAGCCCTTCCGGCAACGGATCCTGCAGCCACACCGGGGGTTTCATCATGAGTTCGATGTATTTGTTCAATAACGACGATCGCATCATCTATGATCAATCCGATAGATGCAGCAATGGCGCCAAGGGTCATAATATTCAGGGTGTATCCTTTGGCATACAATACAATAAAAGTAAGTGACAGGGTAATAGGGATCGTGATCAGGATAACGGCACTGGCTCTGAGCGATCGTAAAAAGATGACAGCCACAAACATCGCCAGCAACAAGCCGATCCAGAGCACATCTGCAATACTGCGTACACTATCATGGACAAAAGTTGCCTGATTATAGAAGGGTCGCAGCCTGACCCCCCCGGGCAGCATTTTATTCAGCTTCCTGACCTGCTGTGTCACCTGGGTTGCTACCCGGATCAAATTGGCATTGGGCTGTTTGATTACGGCAATTAACGGCACATCCTTGCCATTGGCGTTGATCTTTATATATTCCGTCCTGGCATGGATTTGTACGGTTGCAATATCACGGATTCGTACCAGTCTGTTTATATCGTTCCGTACAACCAGGTTTTCCAGTTCCTTTTTGTTTTTTAATTCGGCATCTGTAAGGGTAAGATATAATCTTTTATAATCAATGATAAACCCGTTAGATTTTATAAAATCCGACTGTCTGACAGCATTCGCCACAAATTGAGGGGTAATGCCCAGCATACTCATCTTGTCAGGATTAAGCACAATCCGGTATTCTTTTGTTTTCCCCCCTATGATCCCAATGCTTGATACTCCAGGAATACGCGATAGGAAAGGTTTTACCGTATATTGCGCCAACAGTTTCAACTCAATCTGACTTTTGTCTTTTCCTTCCAATGAATAACCCATGATGGGTAAAATGGAAGGATTCATTTTTTCAATGGTGATATTTACTCCGGACGGAAGATCATTTCTGATCTGGTTGATTCTGGATTCAATTCTTTGTTTCCCCAGGTCAATGTTTGTGTTCCATTTGAGAAAGGCCGATATTTCACAGCTTCCCATGCTTGTGGTGCTTCGTATCATTTTTAGGTCCTGCACCTTTTTAATGGCGTTCTCAAGGGGTTTTGTAACCGTAATCATCATCTTATCAACGGGTTGCTGTCCGTTATCTGCAATGATCTTTATTTTCGGGAAAGTAATATTGGGAAACAAAGCGGTTTGAATCCGGGTATAGGAAACAGCGCCCAGAATTAAGATAACCACCATCAAGATTGACAAGGAGCCTTTATATTTTATAAAAAGGTTCATGCTCTTTTCATGTTATTTATTTGTGATCATGACAAAAGTGCTATCATCCAAACCATAATTTCCTTTTGTAATGATCGTATCTTTCACCGATAATCGGGGTGAAATAATTTCTATTGTATCCCCGGAAACAATTCCAGGCAATACGGGAACCTTTATGGCCAGGCTGTCATGAACTATTTTCATGATCCAGAAGGAAGTCTCCGTTTCGTTGGACAGTATTGCCTTTTTCGGAAGAACAATCGCCTTTTTACTTTCAATTACCGGAAGTTTAACAACCACTTTTAAATTTTCAGGGAGTATCTCATAATGATTTAAGGTGACAAAATATTTCTGGGTTTGCGTAACCGGATCCACCGTGGGGAGTATTTTACTGATATGTCCTGTTTTTATCATATGTCCCGGGAAAATTAACTGACATTGCTCACCGATTTTTACATATTGATGGTATTCATAGGGTACATTGATTTGTAAAACAATAGTTTCGGGCTGTAATATGGTAGCCAGAATATCTCCCTCATGGATATAGCTACCGGTATTAAAATCAATATTACGGATGATTCCGGATTGATGTGCCTTAACAGGGATGACCCCGTTGAATCGCAAATCATTCGAGTCTGTAATTTTTTCCGTGAACCCCTGGAGGGCTGCTGACTCTTTCGTTTTTACCAAAAATAATACCTGTCCCGGAGATACGGTATCTCCGATCTTCTTTTTTATATCCTGCACATATCCTGTTACCGTAGAACGTATAATTTCTTCCTTGAGATAAGAGGAAACTCCGTTTAACGTAAGGTAATTTTTTATGGCCTTGATTTCCGGGTGAACAAATTCTACCGGAATTTTTCCCGGTATATTGGATGCCGTTGATAATTCAGCGGGTTTATGATGGCAGGCAGTTATTAAAACAGCCAGGAAAATCAATATAATTAATCTTTGCAGGGTATTTACAAGATCACCAGTTCCAGTAATTATAATCATTGATTAAAAGTTGTTTTTTTGTTTTCGATGTGATCATACTTTCCTGAATCCCAACGTATAATTTCAAGGTATTTATATAATCAATAACAGATAACTGACCTTTTGCCAGTTGCATTTTATAGATCTCCAGCAAATCCTGAAAGTTTTCAGCTTGCTTCTCCAGTAACGTAATATTTTGGTTTGTTATTTTTAGTTGATCTAAGTCAGATTGCAGATTTAAACTGTTTTGTTTGGCAAAATAATTTTTATGCACTTCCACAGTATTAAATCTTAACTTATTCTTTTGTTCATTTATTTTATTTTGATGTCCGTCAAATATATTCCAGGTCAAACTTAAACCAGCACTGACTCCAAACCTGTGCTGTATATCCGGAATGGTTACGGCATTCAGCCCTGCATTACCGAACAGACTGATCATGGGGAAATATTTATTTTCGAAAAGTTTCTGTTGGTTTGATATGGTCAGACTGTCTATCCTGAAAGATTCCATAAACCTTTCCCGGTTTTGTGAAATATTCAAATGCAGTGTGTAGGGAGCCAGCGTAACCGTAACGGTATCATTGATGCCACAAAGTGCATTAAGCTGTAAAAGATTTTTTTTATACTCAGCCTGTAGCTGATGCATGTGAACCAACTGCGTATGATATTCTATGTTGATAAGGAAATATTCTGATTGTCGCAAAACCCCTGTCCTGACGAGATGATCAATAATCTCTTTTTGATCGGCTAAAAGTTTAATGATTTCACGAGCATATTTTAGCTGTTCATAATGACCCAGACTGCGAAGATATTGATCTGTTACTGCTTTCACCAATCCATGTTTTGTCAGATTGACATTGTACAGGTTTTTTTTAATTTGAATGTCTGAGAATTCTTTCAGACTCTGAAACCGGCGGTTATTAAATAACGGGAGCTTGGCATTGATCAAACCGGAATATAAACCTCCGTTTGTAATACCGACGTCATAGCCTATGGCCCCGGGTTGTGGGTTTGTCGTAAAAAAATTCCCGTTATTATTAAAATAGGGTGCCAGCAAAACGTCAGAAGAAAAATAAATCTCGGGGTAGGTTAAGGCTGTTTTAACACGCCGTATCTCTAATTTTTCTATTTGTGATAGATTTTTATTTTCAGCTATAGTGGGATTGGCTTTCAATGCATGTGTGAGATAATAATTCAGATTAAATTGAGCATGCAGCAAAGGGGAACAAGTGATTAATAAAA
>WFSC01000171.1 GCA_015486185.1 Bacteroidales bacterium
GTTGTTTCATACGTGGAATCCGGGCTGTTCCGTCTGTCCCGCCAGGTTACCACCAGATCACCGTCCTCGTCGAAGTCAGCCCAGAGCATGTCCTGCATGCGATTGTTGCCTACAGGATCATCATTGATCCTGACAGGGCCGGACCAGGAGGCTCCTTCATCATAACTTTCCCTCATAAAAACATCTATATCACCATAGGTTACATCCAGATAGAAAAATGCCAGATGGTCTGCCCGGGAAGGGTCGGCAGAACCATAGGCCGGGTTTGTGTGGGGAATGAAATTTTTTTCGGCCCAGGTTTGTCCGCCATCAAAAGTTACCCTGGTTTTAATCATAATATGATAAAGCGGCTGGTATCCCATCCAGGCAACGACCATATGTTGCGGGCTGGCAGGATCGATGGCAAGACAGGGCTCTCCGTCAAATACGTTTCCATCGGAAAGATTTTGGTTTTGTCCAAAAGAAACCGGCCAAAAGAACAAAAACAGGAATATGGTCAAAAAAGCTTTCATAGATATGCGTTCCGGTCTTTCTCAGGTAACGAATATATGAAATATATTAGCTAAAACAGTAGTGTCCGGGAAAATATTTTATTGATAGCATAATAAGTAAGGAGGGGTCGGATCAATATTGTCGGGTAGATAAGGTAAACAATGGTATTTTATGACAAATTTATGAATAAGCCTTCACACAGAGACCGCGGAATAATCTACGCAGAGATCTGAAAACTCCAATTCCGGAAGACGTTTCTCTTGATGATAAAGCCATATACCAAACCTGTCGGAACTTAGCCGTTACTATTTTCCTGTTATATGACATCTACCTATTTAAATAGGTATTTAAATAGGTAGATCTATGAACGGTATCAGGATTTGAATATTCCGGCCAGAATGTTCCATGTCAGCCTTTTACGGGGATTGGTGACCGTTGCTTCGAAAGGGGACTGCAGTTTTAGTTTAAGTTCTTCCAATAGCTTTCTCCCATCCGGAAAGTCAAAGATAGAAACGATCAAATGGCCTCCGGGTTTCAGCAGCCGGTTGCATTGGTCGAAGAAAATTCCGGTATTGATGTAATACAGTACCTCATTGGCGACCAGTGCATCGAAAGTATGGTCCGGGCGGTATTCTTCGAAGCGTGTGGTATGAAAGACTGAACTCATTTCCGGCATTTTTTGCCGGGCTATTTTTATGGCTTCTTCCGAGATATCCAGTCCGGTGTATATTAACAGATCCTTATCGATCAGTTCAGCAAGGATTCCTGTACCGCAACCGACATCGAGAACACGACCTTTTTGAATGACACGTGTAAGGTACTCGGCGATAACCCCGTAGCGGCCAAATTCGTTCCTGCTGTCCAGTAAATGGCTGTAGGTTTCTTCATAGCGCTGTCCCCAGAACTTTTTCAGCGCTTCATTGTCATTATATTTAGCATTAATTTGTTCCTGTTCCGCTTTAATTATTTTTTGCGGGTCCTTTAAATTATTGATCATAATAAGACAAAAGTAGTTTTTTTAATCAATATATCATTGATAATGTTAAAGTAAGAAAATATAAATCTACTAATTATTTCAATAGACCTGTCCTGTCTTCTACAAAGACAGATAATGGCTTGCCTGTTTCCGGAATATCAGGGGAAATATTTCAGCTTATGCATCCAAATGAATGCTCTATTCGTTATTTAGTTTATTCAGTAAACGATCAACAGATTCTGAAGTGGCCAGTTTTTCATTCTCAGTCATCTTTTCATAGTCTTCAACCATTTTTTTTATCGAAGCGAACTGCTCTTTGATCTCGTCTTCATCAAAACTAACAAATGTCATCTCGAACAGGCAATGAGCGATTATTTCTAATTCATTAAAACTCTCCAAAGTCCTTTCATTTATTGTCATGCCCAACCATTCTGTCCAGGGAATGAATTCAAGTGCCAAACTTTCATTCTGGTCAGGTTTTTTCCCGGAGACATCTATATAGGATCCTTCATCAAAATACTCTTTTAAGATGATCTGTATATCACTATCGGTTTGGATCATCACGCGGAGTTTATGGTATATATCTTTGTAAGTGCCAATGTTTTCTTCCTGGTCCGGGTACAGCTCTATTATACTAAGCGCTACACTTAACCAATCATTTGTTCTGATTATATCCTGCAATTTCATTTTTTCTACAGATGGCTGATGACGGCAAGTCTTCAACTCAGGATGAATGTATCCGCCGTCTGGTTAATTAACAGACCAATTTACGCAATTATCTAAAATTCAATACATCCATAATCTTTTTTTCTCAACAATTGGTTCACTTCGTCTTTATTAAAATATTTGGGGTCAAATTTTCCTCCTAACCACATAATATAACTTTCATATTCCTCATGATCGGGATCTTTTAATA
>WFSC01000172.1 GCA_015486185.1 Bacteroidales bacterium
GCATGCAGGACATGCTTTGGGCTGACTTCGATGAGGACGGTGATCTGGTGGTAACCTGGCGGGATAGACGGAACAGCCCGGATTCCACGTATAAGACAACTTCTGAAATCTGGGGAGCCGTCCGTTGGAAAGATTCAACCGGTTTTTCTCCGAACTTCAGGATATCTGACATCTCCGTTCCATACGACCAGATACTCTCCGGATCAGGACCAACGAAGGGGACATTATAACAAAAACAGCCGTCAAGACATAAAAATATACTATGCATACATGGCCGGGCCACCCGAATAAACTACACTACAAATGAAAAATAGAATCTTCCTCGCAATATTATTTATCCTGATCCCTGCAGGGGTAAAGGCACAGAAAGTTTTTTCGACAGATGCTGCCTACAAAGCTGATATAAAGGTCTATGTAGTAAATGAAGCCTACCAGGCCGATCTGCTGATATATAAGGTGGATGCCGCCTACAAGGCAAAAGGTAATAAAGGCCTGTGGTTTTTTACCGATGAGGCTTACAAAGCGGATAAAAAAATATTTTTCACAGAGGAAGCCTACCAGGCAGACCTGAAGATCTTCTTCGTTGACGAGGCTTACAAAGCCAAATGGAAAAAGCCGAAGAAAAAGTACCTGATGTATTGAGATCTTAAACCCCGACTGATCCCAGAATGAACATCATTCTCTTAATAAGCTCTTACACTTTTCTATCTTGATCTTATCTCCCTCCGCATAAACGGGACATAGGCAAGAACAAAACAAAGGACGGTAGCGGCTGTGAGAGCAGTTACTTCAGGCCATATAAGAAGAATACTCTGACCGAGAGGCAGCGGCCCGGGGATAGCTCCCAGCATCTGCTCCATGGTTAACGGTCCCAGGCTGCGAACAGAAGGCATCATCAGGGTGCTGGTCGCCTCACTGAAAAGAACATTAGGAGCAAAACGCATCAGACCTAACCGGAGCTTTTCCAAAAAAACCTGATAGTCAGGATTGCCATGATAAGCCGGATTATTTATTGCCTTAATAACCAAATTGATGATCAGAGGATAGAAAACAGTGAAAAATATCCATATGGAAATGCCCATAAGCGCTGAAGTGGCAGGCTGTCGAAAGCGAACCGAAAACCATATGGACATATTCAACCAGAAAGCCACATATACAATGGTTAACAGGGTGAAGAAAACAATACGTACAAATTCCTCCGGTGTGGGAGGTATTCCCGTGGCAATGATCCCGATCCCCATGACCAGGAATACCAGGGAAAAGAACATAACACTGATCACGGTCAACGCGGCCAGAAATTTGGCATTAATGATATAGTCACGGTGGATAGGTTGTGCCAGCAATCTGCTGAGGGTACCTCCATTTTGCTCTGAGTTAACGGCATCAAATCCCAGACCGATACCCAACAGGGGGCCAAGAAAACTAACGAACACAATAAAAGAAGGCAGGGTACCGTCAGTAATGGTAAAAAGTTTCAAAAATATAAAAGAGCCCGTCGGATCGTCAGGTTTAATGGCTGTACTAATATTGTTCAGGGCCGTATAAAGGGAGCCCAGTGTGGTCAGGGCAATAATAGCTATCAGTACGATAAAGCGCCAGCTCCTAACCTGATCGGCGATTTCTTTCTCTAAGATCACCCGGAAAGGACTATTAATACGTTCCTTGTTGGGCTTTAATACGCGGGTACCGGCAAAAACACGTCTCCATCCGATTTTTTTCATGCCGGCAGATCCCTGTACCTTGTTCACTGCATTATTCATGATCCGCTCCTCCCTCAAAATACCGGTAATAAATATCATCCAGGCCGTATTCCCTTTTATTCAGGTATATCAGTTCAAACCCCGATCGAACAATAGCCCGTGAAATATCAGCAGTCACCTCATGCGAGCATTCCACATAAAGTTTATTATCTTTTTCCTCCACCGTCAGTACGCCCTCCACATCGAGCAATACCCGGGTCATGTTTTTCAATTTATCCGGATCGCCGGCTACCTGAACAGGGATCCCGACTTCCACAAGATACGGGCTGCTTCCAAATAGTTTCCGTGACAAAGTATTGATATCTCCATCAGCCAGGAGCTTCCCTCTTACAAATAAACCGACCCTGTCACATACCTGTTGCACCTGATATAGATGATGGGAAGAAAAGAGTACCGTGATTCCTTCTTCCCTGCTCAGCCCTGCGATCATTTCAAGGAACTCTTTTACGCCATACGGGTCCAATCCAAGAATGGGTTCATCAAGAATGATCACTTCCGGATCCTTTATCAATACATCAGCCAATCCCAGACGTTGACGCATTCCACGTGAATAGTTACCGGTTTTTTTTTCGGAATTTTCTTCCAGCCCCACCCGTTTCAGTAATAATTTTGCCTTTTTTATTGCTTCAGTTTCTGTCATCCCATTAAGCCTGCCTGTAAAGGCCAGATTCTCCAGACCACTGTACCTGTCATAAAAACCGACATCTTCAGGCAGATAACCCACAATCTTTTTCACCTCTACCGGCTTGCTGATCGAATCGATACCACTCACCCGTACCGTGCCCTCGTCCGGCTCTGTCAATCCCAGGATCATAAGGATAGTGGTAGATTTACCGGCACCGTTAGGGCCCAACAGTCCGAAGATCTCTCCCTTCTCTACAGACAGATCGAGATGATCTACGGCTGTAAACTCACCGTATTTTTTTGTCAGTCCGGAAATTTGTATGACATTTTCAGCCACGATCTATCTCCTCCCATATTTACGAAACAGATACCAGACAATGCCTACAGCCAATAATATGATCAATATTCCAAGCCAACCCATCAACATGGGCGTTTTAACCATAACTCTGAAAGCCACCTGAGAAGAGACTTCCGGCGTATATGCCGTCAGTTTGACCACATAATCCCCGGCAATGGCTTTTTTATAGGCCTTAATTCTGGCAGTTATTTCAACTGTTTTTCCCGGGTCAAGTTCATCAATGCTTTTAGGATCAAAAGAAACATCCCATTTATCCGGTTTCAATGTTCTGAATTTCACTCCTTCCAGTTTGGCAGAGCCGGTATTCATTACCAGAAGTTTTACTTCTTTCTCACCTCCTGCCGTTATCTTCGTGCTTAACAAACCGGTAGGTGTGGTCAGTTCCATATCAAAATTTCCGGTGATTACAACTTCAAGGGTTTGTTCGGCTGAAGTATTGTTCGTTACTGCCCGCACCGGAATTTTATAAGTGCCCGCCTTAACCTCATGGGGTGGTTTAACGTCAATCGTCATATTTGCTTTCCCGTTGGGCTCCACTTCTACCGAGGTAGCCTGTTTGTAGTTCGGCTTGAATATGACGGTCCAGCCCCGGGGAGGAGCTGACTGCAGGGCGTAACGTTGTTTTTCCCCTGTAATATTTCGCAGATCGGCACTAAAAGTGAAATGGGATTTGGCATTTCCCTGCATGTTGGATTGCCTTATGGTAAACTCCGTTTTATAATTTCCCTGCCTGGAAACTTCAACATATAGCGGAAGCGAATATCCTCCGGCTTTTACCCAGAAATGATAAGTACCCTTTTTAATCTTGTAAGGTACATTTACCTTTAATGACATGGTCTTTTTCCCGCCAGGCAGCAAAGATAGTTGTTTAACATTCAAGCCACCTATTTTCAGATCCCAGGTCCATCCCTTTGGCATGCCTGCAACCGAAAGATTTACGTTCCGGCGTGTTTTACTATTATTGCGTACATCAATGGAATAGCTCAGGTTATCGCCCGGAGGAACAGATACTTTTGTATAAGGTGTGTATAACGTAACACTCTGTGCCTGGACAGCAACCGTGAAAAACATGAACATTCCAAAGGCAGAAATAAAAAAAGACTTCCTGGGTTTCATACTGCAAGACATAAACTATCCTCCTTAATTTTAGATAAGACAATCAGAACAGTCAACAAATTTATATGGCAGGAAAATATCTGTCAAGCCCCGGCATTCCGTCAAATCCCGCTATATAATACATATCATATTATTATACAGCTTGTTAAAGGTTATTGTTAAAGAATGTTAAAAGAGTTACCGGGAAGGAGGAAAGGCAGAAGGCGGAAGGCACCTGCCTGCCAATCAAGCGGGGAATTTGAAATTTCAATCATTCACTCATTCTCTCATTCTATCATTCTCTCATTCTCTCTTGGATCTTACAGGTTGTGATTTGTATTTAAAAAGTGAAAACCGTAACATTATAATTTCCTTCCGCTTCGTTAACTGCTACTGAAATCCCCCACTCTCCTATATATTTTTTCTTGTTTTCATCAGTAATTTTAAGCGTTTGTGTCCACATTATATCTGCTGTATTCTTAATAAAAAAAGATTTATACTCCCTGTTATCAGGAGAGCTAATATCTATCTTGATATAGCCATCTTTGTTATTTACTGATCCCCTGACGGTAAAACGAATACTGGTAACATTTTCATCTACATCAAAAGAAGTGCTGGATACTCCGGTTTGCTTTTTAAATGTTTTCTGGAGTGTAAGCGTCGAACTTTTATTAGAGTATGGAGGGGTATAAAATCCTCTGCCACTCCAATTATTTTTTCCGTAAAAAAAGTCCCGTTCACTAGGTGTTTGTTGAATGTTTTCTTCTTTCATCCTCTCCAGGGCTTTCCTTTGTTCTTCCATATTTTGCTTCATGATCTCCTGGAGCATCTTCAACTGTTGTTCCTGCTGATTCTTTTGTTTTTGTAATATTTCTTGGTCATCCTTTTTAGTTTTTTTGTCAGTTTTCTGAGCAAATACGCCACTGGTATGCAGGATAAACACGGCCAGCACAATGGATAAAACAATGCTTTTTTTCATAATAGATGCTTTATTTGGTTAACAATAAATAAACCTGACCGCTTCATGAAGAAGATCGGATAAGGTTTTTCATAAGGTATATTTTCAGAACTTTTCCATCAAACCGAAATGAACCTTCCTGTTTTACCTGCAATTTAAAACCCGCTGCTGATATTTTTATTTTTCTGAAGGAACCATTCCGGGGAGCTGATAACCGAAGGTGTTTGCCATCTATAGCAACAAGCACATCTTTATCAGTATAAACAGAAACGTTTCTTCGTCTGTTTTCCCAGTCATTCTTTTCAAGAACAGCCTTGCCCCTGATTTCTAATGAGATATTCTTTCCCTTTAGCAGGTATAAATCATAATTTTTACATAAGATGACCCGGCCTTTTTCCATGACCCATCTTTTTTCCGTTCCAAACCTGGACCTTGTCAAACCGTTAAAAGATAAATTGATCTCAATCCTATAACCCTTCTGACTGGTAAAACTGTCAAGGTTATGCTGAAAACCTGCCAGATATTTATTGATCAGATCGCTGGCAGCAGACCGGATGGTAGAAAAATCATAGTTTTCTTGAGCTTTTGCAAACCATTCCTTCAAATCCTGTGTGTCAGGTTTAAAATATTGCATCAGGAGACCGGGGAATGACACTTTATTCCCTGCTTTCCGGAATGTTTCTTTCCAGGGTATGCCAAGAAAATCAAACATAAAACCCAAAGAAGCACCAACGGGATAGATCCTGTTTCGTAACATATTATCCGGAGCAACAGCCTTCCCTGTCAGTTTTGATTCTATATCATCAGACATCAGTTTTCTAACTGAAATATCTGACATATCCTTCATTAAACCGTTAAGCAGAGAATTGTGGATTGTTATCGAATCAAGCTGCTTAAAACAGGCTACGGTTTTCATTTCAACAAAGCGAGCCGTCCCCTCATTAATCTCCTGGCCCTGCTCATATTCCCGGATAAATGGATCCATATGCCTCCAGCGATAGGTCCGGACTGCCAGAAACTGTTTCAGCGATTCACGGACCAGAAGAGTATCTCCCTCAAACATAGCTCGCAAACCATCTTTTAGAATAAGTAATTCCAGCGATGACAGGGCGGTATTCTCAACATTAAGGATCGGGTATTTTTCTTCTCTTCTCCATGGAATTTCTCCAAAATAGAGATGCTGATATTGATGAAACCCTTCGTGGGCAGTTGTACTGAATAAAACATATTCGGGATGATCAAAAGAAAATAACATTTTCGTAGGAATCCCCATAGCAAAAGTACGGATTGAATCAATCCTGAGATTAAAAACAAACTGTCCCACGAGATCTCTGTATTTCCCTTCATGAACAAAAACGCGCTGATCAACGGAAGGCCATGAAGCAGGGTACTTTTGAAAACCCCGAGGCGGATGATCCCCATTCACATATAAAACCCATTTATCAGGCAGATAAATAACATATGGCATTTTCGAAAGATCATAACCCGGCCATATTTTATCCTGATAATGTTTAAAAGTGTAATGAAGCCCCGTTATTACTTTCAGCATAATGGAATCTTCCCGGGACAGTATTGTCTGAGCATTCCCCCGGAGGGACAAGGCCAAAAGGAAAATCAGCCAAAACCACGGGTATGTTTTATTAAAAAATCTGACCTTCATCATTTGAACAAGTTTTTCTCAAAACAAAATTACAGATCAAAGCCAAAGCATTCTGTTAATGAAATGTTAATGTCAGGTTAACGTTTTCGCAGATTGTCGATTTCATTTATCTTTACCTTGTATTTTTACAAGAACCTATGAAAACCAGACTTTTAATGATCGTTGCAGGAACTGCTCTGGCTGCAATCATTGCCGTGCAGTTTTATCTTATCTCCGGACTTTACCGGTTACGTACCCGCGAATTTGACAATACTTACCAGAAGGAGATAAAAAAAGGCATGGAATTATTGCAGGTGAAATACCATACCACCGGCTTTGATTCGGCCTATGCCATGATCGATTATGTGTCCATGAATATACTTAAACAATACACAATAAACCCGGGAGATTCGTCAAGAAACTCCCTTGATAAACAAACCCTTTCATTCATCTTTCATATCCTCAGACGGTATGATATGGTTACGCCTTTCCTAAAGGCCTACTTTCAGGTTAACGGAATGGATGATGATTTCAGAGAGTATATCCAGATCCGTAGTTTCACCCTGCTCAACCCCGGCGGAGACATCCATATTGCCGGCGACACCACTGCAGGAACCGTCACTAAGTACAAAAAAAGGAGTTTATATTACGTGAACAGTTTCAGAAGTGAGGGGAATTTTTATAAACTGTATTTTGACTACTACATTGATTTCACCCACAAGGCCCGGATCATATTCCGGGATATGCTGGGATCCATGCTGTTATCGCTGCTTTCCATACTCATTACAGCAATTATCTTTTTTATCACCCTGCACAATATGCTAAAATACAAACAGCTCTCGATGATAAAAACCGATTTCATCAACAACATGGCTCATGAGCTGAAAACTCCGCTCACCACTATCGCTGTAGCCGCAAGCACCCTGGGGGAGCCGG
Source organism: Bacteroidales bacterium (assembly GCA_015486185.1). Taxonomy (GTDB): domain Bacteria; phylum Bacteroidota; class Bacteroidia; order Bacteroidales; family VadinHA17; genus DRPN01. The sequence continues at coordinate 7,371 of WFSC01000172.1, forward strand.
CCATCAGAAAAGATCCCGGAAAAACAGACAGCCTGGTTTCTCTCATCAGACAACAAAATCAACATCTGGGTAAACTGATCGACCATATCCTGGATATCAACCTGTGGGAACAGGAACAGATCATTCCAAAAAAGAAATATGTCCGGTTGAAAGAGTTCCTGACAAAAATACTCGAAGCCTTTCGTCTGGAGAACAAAGACATGGCGTTCAAACTGGAAGAAAACCTGGATCTGAATGAGGAGCAGGCTTATCTGGACGAGTTCCAATTTTCCATCGCCATACATAACCTGCTCAGCAATGCCCTGAAATATGGAGGAAATCCTCCAGTGATCGGCTTCAGGGCCAGTGTCAGAAATCAAAGTCTGACGATACAGATAACGGATAACGGCCACGGTATTTCCGGAAAAGACAAGGATCATATCTTTGAAAAGTTCTTCAGGGGAAGAAATACGCAACATCGTGTCAAAGGATTGGGACTGGGATTGTACTATGTAAAAAAGATCCTTGAAATGCATCATGGAACCGTAACATTGGAGAACAGTTCGGAAAACGGCAGTAGTTTTATCATCACGGTACCGTTATGATTACTTTTATAATGAATTTTTATCATGATCACACTCTTGCTGGTCGAGGATGACAAGGACCTTGGAAAGGTGCTGAAAGAATATCTGGAGATGCAGGGCTTCCGGGTGTTGCTGGCAGAGACAGGGGAAAAAGGAAGCACCCTGTTCCGTGAACGAGCTCCTGCTCTGTGCATTCTCGACATCATGCTTCCGGGCATGGACGGGCTGGCACTGGGGAAGAAGATCAAACAGGAAAAACCGGATCAACCCCTTTTGTTCCTGACGGCCCGTACATCCAAAGAAGATATTTTGCAAGGCCTGAAAATAGGTGCTGACGATTATATATGCAAACCTTTTGAACCGGAGGAATTGGTGTTGCGCATCAACAATATCTTGCGTCGTTCGGGGAAAAAAGAACCTGAGGTACTAACCATTGGAAGATTCCGTTTCCTTCCGGAAAGATTGGAACTTTCAGGGTATGAAAGATCATACCGTCTCACAATGAAAGAAGCACAATTATTGAAATATTTACTGTTTCATCAGGACCAGCTTCTCAAACGGGAAGATATCCTGATCGAGCTTTGGGGTGAGAATGATTATTTTCTGGGACGCAGTCTGGATGTTTTCATCAGCCGCATACGCAAGTACCTGAAACCGGAAAAAAATATAAAACTGGAAACCATCCGTGGAGTGGGGTATGTGCTTAGAACGATAACCGATGATCGATGAACAAAATTCTTCATTCGACATTCATCGTTCGACGTTCATCGTTCATCGTTCATCGTTCCTCCACTCCTATCCCCGGTTTACCGGACATGACCCAGTGGCCGTCCTTCAGGGTTAGGCCCGTATAGGGGTCATTTTTGATCAGCAGGTTGCCATCCAGATCGACCCAGCGGGCCAGTGCCTGCAGTTGCACAGCCGCAGCAATGGCAACAGTAGTCTCGATCATACAGCCCAGCATTATGTCAAGGTTAAACAGGCGGGCCAGCAGGGTCATCCGGTAGGCCTCGATCAGGCCACCGGACTTCATCAGCTTGATGTTAATACCATCATAGGCATCTTTGATCCTGAGTATATCTTTCGACGTGTTCACCGCCTCATCCGCAACAATGGGTATAGGCGAACGTTCTTTCAGCCAGCGGGTTTCTTCAAGCATATCCACAGGCATGGGCTGCTCCACAAACTCCACGCCCTGTGCCGCCAACCACCTGATCTCTCTGATCGCCTTCTCCTTGTCTGTCCAACCCTCATTCACATCCACACGGATAGGCTTGTCTGTCATGCTTCGGATTGCCCGGATGGCCTCCTTATCCCCCTGTCCGGTTATCTTCACTTTCAGGATCTTATAGGGAGCCGCTTCCTTCACTTTCTGTTTCATCACTTCCGGTTTATCCCGGCCGATAGAAAAAGAGGTCTTCACCTCCGACACAGGATCGATGCCGAGAAATTGATAGACGGGAATATCCAGTTTTTTCCCTATCCAGTCCATCAGGGCTATATCCAGGGCTGCTTTGGCAGGTGACAAGGCCGGCACGATCTCCCGGGCCTTCTCCGGTAGATCGTAAAACTGAAAAGGATCGGTATCACGGTATAGCGGTATCAGGGGGTGCAGTTCACGGATGGTCCGGTCGGCATTCTGCCCGGCGGCGGTCATATGACCGGCCTCTCCCACCCCGGTGATCCCATCTTTATTGTAATAAACAAATACATTCTCCTTATAGGTGGCGGTACCCCTCGTAATAGTCCACGGATGAAAAAGCTCCAGCCTCCTCTTTTCATAAGTGATCCTGGGTTTTTCTCCCCCGGAAAAAGCCTTATCCCCCTTTCCCGGCATCTGTCCAAAAGTCTCGCGTAAAGCCAATCCCATCCCGGCAGCTCCTGAAAATGCTAAAAATCCTCTTCGTTTCATGATCAAAGTATAAAATAATTATGTAATTTTCCATGAAAAAACAAAATATATTTTTCTATACAAAGACAAGATGATATTTTTTAACCAATTTACATACCTGTTTCAACTATCGATAAAAAATTATTTCTTTGTTATACTTTTTCAAACTAATATTTATTATCTCAAAAATTAAATATCTCACAAACTTCAGATACTCCCGGACGACGAAATAACAAGCTAAGGTAATGAAAACAAAAGTTATATTTATTTTTTTCTTCATTTTCACCACCACTTCCCTGACCCTTTTTGCCCAGAAAGATACCACCATAACCATCCGGAAGGCAAATGTAACGATAGGGGAAATATTAAAAGATATCCGGCAACAGAGTGCCTATCGTCTCTATTACAATGCAGCACTTCCGCAGTTAAATAAAACAGTTACTGTAAAAGCCAAAAACCAACCCATAACCGTATTTCTTGATACGCTGCTGCAAGGAACAGCGCTGACATACAAACTCCTGGGAAATAAAATGGTTGCTATTGCCCCTGCAACGGGATTCAGGAAGCATGCTGTTTGGGGAAAGGTCGTTTCTGCCGGAACAGGAGAACCTATTCCGGGGGTTAATGTATTTATCAAGGGTACAACCACAGGTACGGTTACCGGTCCCGATGGTCAATTCCGGTTGGAAGTACCCGGGGGAAAGTCCATACTGGTTTTCTCCTTCGTCGGCTATAAACCGGTTGAGATCCCTGCAGCAGGCGTAACCCAACTTACGGTACATCTACAGGAAACCGCCGAAAAGATCAAGGATGTAGTGGTTACGGCCCTGAACATTGCGAGGGATAAAAGTTCGTTGGGATATTCCATTTCCAAAGTTGACAGCAGGGAAATATCCGAAGTGAAGCTTAACAATCCTTTTAATTCGCTGGCCGGGAAAGTTGCCGGCTTGCAGATCACCACATCACCTACCGGAGTAGATGGCTCGGCACGGGTGGTATTAAGGGGCATTGCCTCACTCTCTGGCGGTAACCGTCCTTTGATCGTAATAGACGGTATTCCTGTCAGTGGCGGAACATACGGAAGTGCCTCGGAATGGGGAGGTGTTGACCAGGGAGATGCCCTGTCTGATATAGATCCCGATGATGTGGAGAGCATCAGCGTTTTGAAAGGTGCCGGAGCAGCCGCCGTGTATGGCTCGAGAGGAGCCAACGGGGTTATACTCATCACTACCAAAAAGGGAACGAACAGAAAAGGCCTGGGCATATCTTTTAGCTCCAGTTTCATGGCCTCCAACCCTATGAAATACCCCAGGCTACAAAACGAATACGGTCAGGGAGCCTTCGGCAGATATCCGACAGAAGTTTATAACAGTATGGAGGATATAGCAGGAGAAGAACCCTGGATATGGAGCTGGGGAAGTAAAATGGACGGATCAATGAAACCTGACTGGCTGGGAAATAAGGTTCCCTACGAACCTCAACCCAACCCTTTCAAGACATTTTATCAGACAGGACTAAGTTTCATCAATACATTGGCCTTTAACGGAGGCAATGACAGATCTACCTTCCGTGCCTCTGTTACCAGCAATTACAGCACGGGTATGTATCCCACCAATAACATGGCCAAGCAAACTTTTAATCTGCATGGTTCCTCAAAATTCGGCAAAAGCATTGAAATGAATGCCAAGCTGACCTACATCCATGGTAAGGTTAATAACCGGCCTTATCTGGCTGAGGATCCTGCTAATGCAGGCTGGTCACTGGGAGCACTGCCCAGAAACGTAGTCCTGAACAGTGTGAAAAAAAATGCTGAAGCGCCCGACGGATCAGAACGATGGTCCTGGGACCGTACGGCCTCAAACCCTTACTGGACTATGAGGAACAAGAAAAACACGGATGAAAAAAACCGGCTCCAGGGCATGTTCTCACTGAAGTTCAGGTTTACAAAGAAACTGGACCTCCTTCTCCGGTCAGGCCTTGATCTGACCAACCGGAGATGGAAGGAATATGCGGCAAGCGGGAGTTACAACCAAAGCTCCTACCAGGGAAACATGAACCAGAATATAAGTAGTGGTTACGAATGGAACAATGACTTCCTGCTCAATTTCAAACAAAAAGTCGGTAAACAGATCAATCTGAACTTTAATCTGGGTGGTAATTACAGGTACGACCAGTGGAAGGGGATCGGCCAGAGCGGCAGTGACTGGAATGTCCCAAAGTTTTACCAGATGAGTAATCTTAAAAATTATAACACATGGGAGAGTCTTAGCCAGAAAGAGGTGTTGTCACTCTACGGTATGGCAACAGCTTCATTGAAAAATTATCTTTATCTGGACTTTACCTACCGGAATGACTGGTCTTCCACCCTGCCTCCCGAACACAATTCCTATGGCTTTTATTCAGGAAATATAAGTTTTTTGTTTACTGAAGCATTTCATATCAAATCACAGATCTTATCCAAAGGCAAACTACGGGCTTCTGTTGCCCGGGTAGGAAATGACGCCGGTCCTTATCAGACCACCAACTACTATAGTGTAGGTCAATCCTCCCTGCCCTATCCCACAGGAAGCATGAGCAGCCGGCTGGCCTTTCAGAACTTCAAACCCGAATTGACGGATACATGGGAAGTAGGGACCAATCTTAGTTTCTTCAAAAACCGGCTTGGTCTTGACCTGACCTGGTACAATGCCGTTTCGAAAAATCAGATCATGGCCGTTGAGCTGGCTCCTTCTTCGGGCTTCGGATCGATCATGGTCAATGCGGGAAAAGTACAAAATCAGGGATTAGAAGCCGTTATCAACGGAACGGCTATAACCATAAAAGATTTTACGTGGGATCTTTCGCTGAACTTTGCCAGAAACATCAGCCAGGTTGTTTCCCTTTATCAGAATGTTGACCGGAGGGTGCTGCTGGAGGCTGTGACAGGCTTTGCCTTTGTAGAGATCAGGCCCGGTGATCCTTTTGGCTCCATTTACGGATATGATTACAAACGCAACGAAAAAGGCCGGAAACTCATTGGGGATAACGGCCTGCCTCTTATAGGTGATTACAAAAGGCTGGGTGATATCAACCCCGATCTTACCGGCGGATTATCCAACCATCTTACCTGGAAGAACTTTGACCTTAATTTTCTGATAAGCTTCCAGTTGGGAGGAGAATATTACTCGGAAACCAAACTTTACCACGACCTTTTTGGCACCTCTCCCCGTTCTCTCGAGGGCAGAAAAAAATGGTATGACACCCACACAGGCCTGTTGTACGGCACCCCCAAGCCCGGAGTCGTCCCCAGGGGATACGTGGAAGACGGGGTGAACGCCAATACGGGCGAACCTAATGATATAGCTGTCCAGCCCATGTTACGGTTTGTCACTGTTATCTATTTTGATAAGATCGTCAAAGACTATATCATGGATGCTACTAACATTCGTATGCGCGAACTATCGCTGGGGTACAACCTGCCTAAGCGCTGGCTGAATGGAACCTTTATCCGGAAACTGAACCTTGCATTCATCGCCAGAAATCTCTTCTTCTTTTACAATGCTTCAGGAGATTATGATCCAGAATCCGGGTTCAATGCCGGAAGTATTGGCAACGCTTTTGAGTTAAACCCCATGCCCAGCCCGAGAAGTTACGGTTTCAGCCTGAATGCAAACTTTTAATCATAAATGCCGTAGAAAATGGAAAAACACAATATACTGTCAAAGCCGGCTACACCTGTTCTTTTACTGGCAATGGTAATATCCGTTATCACAGGTTGTACCAAACGCTGGGAGAAAATGAATACCAATCCCAACAGGCTTACAGACCTTCCCGACGAATATCTTTTTACAAGTGCTGTCAGGGGCGCTTTCAATGATGATATGGGTGATATTCAGGTCAATTTCGGTGGTCAGTATGCCCACATCTATATTTCAAACAACTGGGTGCGTGAAATAGACAAATACAACGGATATGGTACGCAGGATTATCCGGAGATGATCTTTTCAGGCGTATATAATTCCTCCATACGGAATACGGTGGAAGTACTCAGGCTCACTGATAAAGGAGGCAGGTATGAAAACAAATGGCATCATGCCCAGGCACAACTAATTGGGATCATAAGCTTTTCCAGGCTAACGGATTTGTTTGGAGACATTCCTTATTTCGAAGCGGGAATGGCAAAATACGGTATAGAAAAACCGAAATATGACCGTCAGGAGGATATCTATGCCGACATGGTAGATAAACTCGGTAAATGCGTTCAGGTTCTTCAGGAATCAGGAGCTCAGGACGGGATCTATGCGCCCGGCGTTGACCCGGTTTACAAAGGGGATCCGGACAAATGGGTACGTTTTGTCAATTCTTACCGGCTGCATCTTGCCATGCGTGCGCGTTTTGCTGATCCGGCAAAGTATGAACCGGTTATCACCGAATGTCTGTCTCTTCCCCTTATCGAAACCAATGACCAAAACCCTGTTTTGGAAACATCAGCCAGTAAAAGTGACATGTACAATCCGTGGTGGTGGTACTGGAAGTCAAGCCAGGAGGGAATATATAATCTTGTATGGGCCGATAAATTCATCAGCACCCTCCAGGAAACCCATGATCCCCGTCTTTCCTTTTTTGCCACAAAAAATCCGGAGGGATTATACAAAGGAATGCCTAATGGATTGACCGATGAAGCTTTTTCTTCCTGGAACAAGAAAAATGCTTCCATCCCCTCGGGGAGGTTCTTTGCCCAGGATCAGCCTGTTTACCTGATCACAGCAGCACAGGTATGGCTCTACCGGGCCGAAGCGGCCCTGTTCAATATCGGAGGCACGGGTGGGGACCCCAACATAATGTACCAGACGGCTATCCGTCTGGCCATGAAACAATGGAATATACAGCCAGATTCTATCGATCAGTATCTTGCCAACGAACCGGAGGCTACCCTTTACGGTGATCAGGAAAACCGGTTCAGGCAAATCGCCACACAGATGTGGATCGCTTCCGTACCCAACGCCTTTGAATCGTGGTGTACCATCCGGCGTACCGGATATCCCCTGATACCACAAAGAACACAACCCTGGCTGTCAAAAGGGATCACCGACGGACATATGCCTACCCGCCTGTCCTATCCGGTAACCACGGAAAGATCCATCAACGGGAAAAACCTGGAAGAAGCAATCAGCAGACTTCCCGGAGGACAGGACAGGATAGATGCCAGGGTCTGGTGGGATGTGCGCAGTGTACCCGGTGAAAAATAAATCAAAAAAGTAACTATTTTTGTGTCAAAATAAAATCAATAGCATGATGAAAAACAAAAGTTTTTGGAAACAGAACCTGATCATGAGTCTTATCCTGATAACAGGAATATATTTTTCAGGATGTAAAAAGGAAAGTGTACCGCCTCCCACACTTGACCTTTACATAACGGTTGACGGTTTTACCGTAAACATTGCAGCAGAATCTCCCGAGGCCACTTCCTGGTACTGGGATTATGGTGACGGCACCCATTCCGACTCGGTAGGCAGCCACACTCATACGTATGCCGAAGGCGGGACATATACCATCACCTGCACCGTAACAGGGAAAGGCGGAGAAACCACAAAATCCCAGGAAGTTACTATCGCTACGATAGAAGAACTCCTGACCGGCGGGGCCAATAATCCCAATGGGAAAACCTGGGTAGTGTCAAGAACGGCAGGACCCAATGACGGCGTCGGTTTTGTCAAGGAAGCACTTGCTCCCGATTATTTCCCGGCAACGGACAACATGCTGGATATGCTGGGTTTGTCAGAAGAATATGACAACGAATACACCTTTAAGTATGACGGCAGTTACTCCCTTGATACAAAAAACGGAAATGTGCTGGCCGGATGGGTGTATGCCGACATGTCTGTAGATCCCGGAAATGTCGTAAAAACAACACAATACGGTATCTGGCAAATAAAATATCCGAATCTGAGTGGAGATACGGTCACCTGGGCCGTACATAAAAATCTGGATCTCAAGATCGAATCCGTTTATGATGCCAATGATGATCAGAAAGACGGAGTGCCCGAAACTGTCACCTTTAAGGATGTCGATTATCTGACGTTCACCGGAGGCGCTTTCATAGGACTGAAAGATTACACCTCCACTGCCATCATTAGGAAAATATCTCCGGACAGAATGACGCTGACCCTGTTTTTCCATTCTTACTATGGAGATCCGGCAACAGACGGGGGTTTGTATAAACGGCCATCCTTTATTCTTACCTTATCTTTTGACGCCAAGTAGCTTTTGATCATAACATAGAAAAAGACTTTATTTACTTCATTTAACTGGCCGTTCTCCTATGGTGGCTCTTATCATAATGCTACCCTTTGTCTTTTTGGCCGGACACTTTTGTTTTTAATACTTTTTTCGTAACTTGACCATCCATAATGAAACAGACCGTTCCTGGCAAGAGAAAATAATTCCTGCCTGTTTTCATCATTGTTGTCTTTCCTGGTTTTTCATTAAATGGTCATAAAATGAAAAGGGGAAAAAAAGCTATAAACTCCGACGATCTGTCTCTGATAGCAGGTTTGTTGGAACGAAGCGATGATATAGTCTATCGTTATGAAATAGAACCTGAGCCGAAATATTCATACATTTCTCCATCGATTGAAAAATTAACCGGATACACGGCAGAAGAGCATTACGAAGATCCATACCTTTATCAAAAGTATATACATCCGGAAGACCGTGAAGACCTGAAGGATCTGCTTCAGAAAAGAAAAAAAGGTTTTGCCAATATAAGGATTGTCCATAAAAACGGTTCGGTCCATTGGGTACAGCGTAATGAAACAGCCCTCTTCAATCCTCAAAACAAGCCCATTGCCGTAGAAGGAATTATGCGGGATATAACAGAAATAAAAGAGCAGGAACAAGCATTAATAGATTCCGAACAACGTTATCGTGATTTAACCGAAAACACCCTGGCAGGTATATATATTATTCAAGAGGAAAAAATAGTGTATTGTAATCACGGACTGATAAAGATGCTTGGTTACTCCTCTCCTGATCAACTTATCGGAAAACCTGTGATGCAATTTATTGCGCCGGAATACAGGAACATCGTTCAACAGGAAATCCGACTACGCGAGAAAGGACAAAAAGAAACAAGTCATTATGAATTGGCAGTTATCCGTGCCGATGGAACACGTTTACCCATAGAAGCACTCGGACAGAAAAGTGTGTATCAGGGAAAACCGGCTGTTTATGGGATTTTTCTGAATATTATGGAACGAAAAAAAGCCGAACAGGATCTGCACGTTTCCGAAACAAACTACAGACATCTTATACAGCACGCCCCCGATGCATTTTTTCAGATTAACATGACAGGCAATATTATATTGGTAAACTGGAATGCCGTAAAGCTCACGGGATATGCCAAAACCGAGTTGCAGAAGATGAAAGTAAGAGATTTCTTTTCGCCGGAGGAGTTAAAACAAAACCCTTTCCGTTATGACTTGCTGAAAAAAGGAAAAACCTTGTACAAGAAAAGAACGCTAATAAGAAAAGACGGGCAAAAAGTTCCTGTTGAAATTGTTGCCAGGAGTATGCCTGATAATACATTCATCGCTTTTGTACGTGACATCTCAGCACGCATTGAGGCGGAAAGTCAATTACGTATTCAGTCATCAGCTCTTGACCATGCCGCCAACGGAATTATTATAACCAACATTGATGGGGACATAGAATGGGTAAATAAAGCATTCACTTCCATCACCGGATACTCCAAAAAGGAAGTCCTCGGGAAAACCCCACGTATATTGAAATCGGATAAACATGAACTATTGTTTTACAAAAATCTTTGGGATACAATTTTACAGGGTAAAATATGGAGAGATAAAATCATAAATAAACGGAAAGACGGCTCTTTCTATACAGAAGAACTCACCATTGCTCCGGTATTCAATGATTCTGGTAAGATTACACATTTTGTGGGCATACAACTGGATGTGACCGGTCAGGAAAAAGTGCTTCAGGAATTACATAAAACTCTTGACCGTTTACACCGGTTATCTGATCATACGAATGAGATATTGGAACAGGAAAGGCTTGAAATTTCCAGGAACCTCCATGATCATCTGGGTCAGATACTCACCGCCATTAAAATGGATCTCTCATGGCTACTGAGGAAATGGACCAGCACACCTGATCTCGTTACCAGAAGGATAGAGGAGACCCGTTCATTGGTTGACCAGGCTATTCAATCGGTACAGGAAATCAATTCGGGACTCAGACCCAGCATGTTGGATGAGCTTGGACTCTGGGAAACCTTAGAGTGGCTGTGCCAGGAAATGAGTAAACGGTCGGGAATCGAAATCGAAATGAATCTGAAACATAAATTCATACGGTTGCCTGAACAATATGTTTTGCCTGTTTATCGTGTAGTCCAGGAAGCTATCACCAATGTTGTACGGCATTCCGGTGCTACTAAAGCCAGACTTCATATAACCCCGTTAAAAGATAAGATCCTTTTTTCGGTATCCGATAATGGCACAGGGATCCCTGAAAACAAACTGGACAGCCCTGAAAATTTCGGACTGATAGGTATGCAACAGCGCATTGAACTCCTGGGAGGAGAATTTGAAATAAAAAGAAAGACAAAAGGTACGGAAGTTTTATTTAATTTGCCATTTTTATAATGTGAAATTTACAATTGATCATGGTCCGCATACTGATCATCGATGATCATCCGGTAGTAAGGAAGGGCGTGAGACGTATTCTCGAAGAAGAAATATCGTTTATCCAACCTGATGAAGCCGGTAATGCACATGAAGCTATGGGAATGATCAGAGAAAATGAATATGAACTCGTACTGATTGACATTAATCTGCCGGGTAAGAGCGGTATGATATTACTGGAAGATCTTCATGCATTGAAACCTGAGTTACCTATACTTATGCTGAGTATGTATCCGGAAAAGGATTACGCCTTGCGTGCCATGAAACTGGGAGCATCCGGATATTTGACAAAAAGCAGTCTGGATGAAGACCTTGTTAAAGCGGTTAAAAAAATCCTGTCAGGACGAAAATATATTTCCGAAGCCCTTGCCGAGATATTGATAGATTATAACGGAGTACCAAAACTGCCTCACGAAAGGCTTTCCAACCGCGAATTTGAGATCATGACATATCTTGCCCGTGGAGAAAGCATGAAGAATATTGCAGAAATTATGCATATCAGTGAAAAAACCGTAAGCACCTATAAAACCCGGATCCTTGAGAAACTGGGTTTCACAAATATGGCGGAAATTATTAAATATGCACTGGAAAAAGGGTTGGTTTGAGATGAAAGTCTAACTATATACCAGACGCTTTACCTTTTCCACCAATTCATCCCTCTTGACCGGTTTAGATACAAAATCCCGAACATTCAATTCATAAGCTTTTGCACGACCCTCTTCCGAATCATACGCAGTTTGGATAATAATGGGGATATCATCCCGGATCTTTTTAATTTTTTTTATGGCCTCAAAGCCATCCATAACAGGCATGTTCAAATCCATAAGAATTAAATCCGGCCTGTTTTCCTTTACATATTTAACGGCCTCCAGTCCGTTCTCCGCATATACAGGTTCCATCCCCATTTCCTGCATCAACTTTTTCAACAACATGGCACTTACAGGATTATCCTCAGCGATCAGTACCGTCTTACCGGTTGTTTTATCAATTGTTTTTTCTTTCCCTTTGCCGGACTTTTCTTCAAATTCTCCCAAAACATCAACAGGAACTTCCACATAGAAAATACTTCCCTCAGGATGATTATCTTCAACCCATATTGTTCCGTTCAATATATCCGTAAGTCGTTTGGCAAGATAAAGACCGATACCAATCCCTCCGTATTCCCGTGTTGTACGTTCATCCAGTTGCCTGAATTTTTCAAATATCACTTCTTTTTTATCTTCCGGGATCCCGATACCGGTGTCCTTAACAAAATACCTGATCTTGCCTTTTCCGGTTTTACATCCAACAGTGATCTGCCCATTTGGTGTAAATTTCAGGGCATTATCAAGAAGAATACGGAGTATTTCTTCTGTTTTACGTCTATCCGTAGCAATCTTAGTAGTTTCTGTTTCTAATGGAAAATCAGTTAATATTTCTATATTATCAGGAATTCCACGCTGCCGGAAAGATGAAATAACTTCTTTAATTAATTGGACAGGATTAATCCCGCCCTTCTCTATTTTCAGTTGTCCTCCTTCAATGGTCGAAACAAAGAAGATATTTTCAATAATACTCAATAACCTTTCTCCCCCTTCAGAAATATAACTGGCATATTCTCTTACTTCTTCTAATTCGGAGGTTTTCTCCAGAAGATGTGAAAAACCCAGGATAGCATTCAGGGGGGTCCTCAATTCATGCGACATGGTAGATAAAAACACGGTTTTCAACCGGTCTGATTCTTCCGCTTTTTCCTTGGCCCTGATCAGTTCCTTTTTTTGTTGTTTCTGAACAATGATTCGCCAGACACTATCCATGAGTAGTTCAAGTTGTATCAGATCGGCTTTTTCATAAGGCTGTTTTTTATTAGCGACCCCTGCTACGGCAACTATTTCCCCCTGTGAAAAAACAGGGATACTCAAAAACCGGCTAAGCGGTACGTGGCCTTTAGGCAAGCCTCTTTTGTGTGGGATATCCTCATTATAGTTATTGACAAGCACAGGCTTACGCTGACGTACCGTTTCCCCCCATAATCCGGCACTATCGAGCGATGTCACCTTGCGTTTATCAGCTATTGAACATTGTTCCGTAACCGTTTTCGACCAATTATGCAGCGTAAAAACCCGGGTACTCTCATTATAGAAATAAATATACCCTATTTCACTTTCAGTTAACTCAATACATTTTTCCAGAGCCAGATCAAGAATGGTATCAATATTCAAACTCTCTCCCAGACTGATCTCCAACAGGCCTTCGAGGCGACGTCTGCTTTTCCGGAGCTCCCTGTCTTTCATTTCCAGTTCCGTAATATCTCTTCCTATACCCACAATCCCTTTTACCCGGCCATACCCATCCAGTATGGGTATTTTACTTGTAAGGTTCCATCGTTTCTCCCCTTTTTTATTTATTGTCATTTCTTTTTTGTTGAATGTTGGTTTACGGGACCGGATCACTTTCATCTCATCCTCCTGATATTTTTTTGCCAGCCGGGCTGAATAATAATCCCGGTCTGTTTTACCAAACAACTCCTTCTCACTGGAAACGCCAAGGTGTTGGTTATGTGCTTCATTACTCAATATAAACCGCAATTTTGTATCCTTGAAATATATATGGTCGGGAAGATTATCTATTAATGAACGTATAAACATTTTTTGTTCCAATAGATTTTTCTTCATCCTATACTGTTCAGTGATATCCCGCATAATAAACAAATAAAGCTTATCCCCGTTAATCTCATTTACAGACAAATTGGTTTCAATAATTTTTTCACCGCTATCAGGTATCTCGACTGTAAGCCGGAAACTTTTTTCAGTAAGAAAGGTCTGTTTACCTTCTGTAACACGGGCAAACAAACGCTTAAGTCTCAGGCAATATTTATCTTCGGCGAATAAGCTAAAAAAAGTTTTACGCTGGAGGCTTCCTGACTTTACTTCAAATAATTGTAAAGCCGCCTTATTGTGCAAGACAATCCTCCCTTTATTATTTATCCCTACAATAGCTTCCCTTGCCGTAGCGATGAGATTGCGCAGAATAGCTTCATTTTTCTCTGCACGACGGCGTGCCAGTACCGAATCCGTTACATTGTGAAAAATACCCAAAACATAATGCCGGTTCCCGTTCAGGGCTATCGGCCCCAGTGCAGGTTGATAAAAGCATCCGTTTTTTTCCAGCAGTTTTTGCAAATTGATAAAATCCTTGTTATTCTCTGATATATCCACACACCACGGACAAATAGTTTTCCGATTGAACAAGACTCTGTAACAGGGTTCCTGGCGATCAAATAAACCGAAAACATCATGAAAAGCCTTATTGTGAAAAACAATTTTCTTTTCCTTGTTAATCACAACTACCGGATTAGCCATAGACTCAAGTACTTTACGGCTTTGCTGCTCTATAATCTTAATCTTTCTTCTGGATTCTTCAAGTTTATGCAGGTTTTTGATTTTATTCACCTCTATCTTAACCCGTTCTTCCACGGTGTCCAGAAAAGCACCGTCTTTAACCCAATAGTTATTGGCCTCTGCCTTCATCATACTTACAGCTACCTTTTCATCACCTGATGCAGTTATAACGATAAAAGGAGGAAGCTCCGCTTCCTTTTTTACCTCCTTAATCAACCGGCCGGCATCCATGTCGGGAAGGTGATAATCCAGCAACAGAAGATCAAACTTCTGTTCAACCACAATATCCTTCACTTCTTTTCCGGAATGAACAGCCGTTACATTATAATCAAGATTTTGTATATGCCTTTGCAACAACATTCTCATTTGGTCATTATCTTCAGCCAGCAATATGTTAACTTTTCCCGTTATATTTTTCATGTTTTCCCCGATTTTAATGATTTTCGATACCTCCCATTTTTTCATGATGTCCTTTTTTCAACTGAAACAGTTCCATCCCCTCTTCAGGCAATCGATTCATATCTATATATTCATGCAATCCCATCAATAAAAGTTTCTTTTTCATAAATAGGGAAAATGAACATGTCAGACCAATTAACAGCAAAGAGGGAAACTGCTCTCGCAGGTCCCTTATGATATTTTTCAGGTGATAGGTTCTTTCCAGATCAATAAATAAAATTTCTGGTTGTACCTCGCCAAAAAATGCCACGAGTTGATTCCAATTATTAGTCTGTATTTTAAAAGGCTGATAATGGTTCTCCCGAAACCATTCCAACAGTCTTTTTTCTACCGGATCGTAAAAATTCAGAATAACTATCTTCATAGCACCCCGTATTTTAAGATCAATATTTTTTATTATTAAATCATCTACCACGTTAAATACTTTACCATGTAACAAAGCTATTTACCGATAAGAAATTAAAATGAAGGGAAACAGCCCGATATATAGATATAAATATACTTTTGGGAGTAATAGTTTTTGCCTGACACAATGCTGAAAACCGGAAATCTTTTGTAAGATTTTTCTTACAATAATAAGCTTATAACCTACCTTACTGTACGCATCCGGTCAACACTTCCTGTGCTTCCAAATGCACAACCGGGGATGAACAGTAAAGATAAAATACATCTGCATTAAAATAAAATCTACGTAGGCACCTACGTAGATTTTATTTCTTTATCTACGTGACATACAGGTCATTCTTGGAATTTTCATATTATAAGTTTTTTTAAACCTAACATATAGCTATTTTTTTGTTTTTTACTGGAATGTTGTATTATTTTGCAAAAACTTACCTTGCATTATCAAAACACCGGTTCATGAACCTTTTTCTGATCAGTCTGACTGTGTTTTTCCTTAATCTGCCCTTCGGATACTGGCGGGCAAATGTAAAGAAGCTGTCGCTGCAGTGGTTCCTGGCCGTACATATTCCGGTACCTTTTGTTATTGCCCTGCGTTTTCTGGGAGGATTGGGCTTTCAATTGTACACTTATCCTGCCCTGGTAGGTGCTTTTTTCCTGGGACAGTATGCCGGTGGATGGCTGTTAAAAAAACTGGCTGTCCGCACAAGGGTATCCTCTTGCATGGTCATGGATCTATACCGGATCGGATGTTCCAAATAAATCTTAACCCTGTAACATGGCACAAAAACCAATCCTCATATTAAAAGCCGGCAAAACCTATCCGGAGATCATCCGTATTTATGGCGATTTTGAAGAATGGTTTCGCGATAAGCTCCTGCCTCCCCGGGAGGATCTGGTAGTGGAAGTTTTCAGGGATAATGCATCCCTGCCTGATCCGGGGGATTTTGCCGGTACCATCATTACGGGTTCGCATGAGGATGTCACCGACCATACACCCTGGATGGAAAAACTGACCGGATGGATCAGGCATGCGATAGAAACAGATCATCCCTTGCTGGGCGTCTGTTTTGGTCATCAGATACTGGCTTATGCTGCCGGTGGCAAGATAGGCAACCATCCCGGCGGACAAGAGCTTGGAACAGTTCAGATCACGCTCACTACCAAAGGTCGCAACGATCCGCTCTTCAAAGGCATGCCTGAAACTTTTCCGGTTCAGGTAAATCATGCACAGACTATTTTGAAACGCCCCCCAGAAACAATCCTGCTGGCATACAATGAATTTGAATCAACCCATGCCTTTCGCATTCATAATGCAATCGGAGTGCAGTTTCATCCCGAATATACCTATGATATCATGAGAGCTCAGATCCTGGCCCAGAAAGACAAGGTCGAAAAAAACGGCAAATCGACGGATGAGCTGTTACGCTATGTTTCTCCTATGGACTACGGGAAAATCATCCTCCGGAATTTTATGGAAATGATCTCATAGAAATAAACCATCTTAACCGGCCGGCTCCTTTCCTCCTGTCATTCCTGTTTTCCAAACTCCCACCATCAGTAAAAAGATAACAAAGGATAAGACTCCCTCCCCCTCAATTGAGGGGGAGGGTTGGGGTGGGGGATTGCAGAAAAAGATAATGAAACTAACAAATTGTATTGTTTATCATTTAGTATTCTTAGATACGCATCTTTGTGATGAACCTTAATTTTAATGTATATTTATACATAATATTTATGAAAACAATCGATTGTTCCGTTTAAATATACAATTTTATTATATTTTTTTACATGTACATCTAATAGATTATCAATATATTATAACTTTCATTGTGTTTAACAGCATAAAAAGTTCAGAAAAAATTTGGTCAGAAAATAAGGTTATATACTTTTGTTCTTTCAAAAAGGTAATTTATGATTCATTTGAGGGTAAATATTATTCTTTCCATTCTGATTCTGCCGGCAGGATAAGGTGAGGATGGTATGAAAATATACGAACCGTTCTCACCGTGGGAACGGTTCTTTTTTATAAGATAAAAGGTAAAAAAATACAAAGATGAAAATACCGCTTAGAAGCAATACCACAACCCAGGGCCGTATCATGGCCGGTGCCCGCAGTCTTTGGCGGGCTGACGGGATGAAGGAATTTCATTTCGGCCGGCCCGTATTCGCCATTGTCAACTCCTTTTCCCAATTTGTTCCGGGGCATGTTCATTTGCATAACATTGGCCAGGAGATAAAAAAGAAAATTGAGGCGCGGGGTTATTTTGCCGCTGAGTTCAACACGATCGCCATTGACGATGGGATTGCCATGGGACATCAGGGGATGCTTTATTCTTTGCCTTCGCGTGATCTTATTGCCGACAGTGTTGAATATGTGGTCAATGCCCATATGGCGGATGCCATGATCTGTATTTCCAACTGTGACAAGATCACACCCGGCATGATGATGGCCGCCATGCGGCTTAATATACCAACGATATTTGTCTCGGGCGGCCCCATGGAAGCCGGTGTCGTAGGGGATAAAATGTATGATCTGGTAGATGCCATGGTCATGGCCGGTGATCCTGATGTCACCGATCAGGCCTTGCTGGAGGTAGAACGTCACGCCTGCCCTACCTGCGGATCCTGCTCGGGTATGTTTACAGCCAATTCCATGAACTGTCTGGCGGAAGCACTGGGAATTGCCCTCCCCGGTAACGGAACGATCGTAGCTACCCACAAAAATCGTCATACACTGTTCGAAAAAGCTGTTGACCTGATCATTAACAACACCAATAAATACTACGAAGAAGGCGACACTTCCGTTCTGCCCCGAAGCATAGCTACACGCGAAGCATTCCTGAACGCCATGTCTCTCGACATTGCCATGGGCGGATCAACCAACACGGTATTGCATTTGCTGGCTGTTGCCCATGAAGCAAACGTGGACTTCACCCTCGAAGATATTGATGCCTTATCCCGCAAAATACCCAATTTATGCAAGGTGGCTCCCAGCTCGCATTTTCACGTGCAGGATGTTAACCGGGCAGGGGGCATTTTATCTATCATGGGAGAGCTTGACCGGCTGGGTCTTATTGATCATACGGTAAAAAGAGTTGATTATTCTTCACTGGAAGAGGCTCTGAATGATTTTGATGTCATGCGCCCTACGGTTACTGAGTATGCAAAAAATATTTTTGCCAGTGCCCCGGGACAGTTCCAGAACCTTGAAATGGCTTCACAGGAAAATTATTATGACGACCTGGATCTGGACCGTAAAAACGGATGCATCCATGACTATGATCATGCCTATAACAAGGAAGGCGGCCTGGCCGTACTTACCGGTAATATTGCACGTGACGGTTGTATTGTTAAAACCGCCGGTGTGGATGAGTCATTATATACATTCAGTGGACGTGCCCGTGTATATGAATCACAGGAAGCGGCCTGTGACGGCATTCTGGGCAATGAGGTCGAGCCGGGAGATGTGGTGGTCATCCGTTATGAAGGACCCAAAGGAGGCCCCGGCATGCAGGAGATGCTGTATCCCACCTCCTATATTAAATCCATGAAACTGGACAAATCGTGTGCCCTCATCACCGACGGACGCTTTTCCGGCGGTACTGCCGGCCTTTCGATTGGCCATATCTCACCTGAGGCTGCCGCAGGCGGTGAAATTGCCTTGTTGAAAGACGGAGACATAATAGATATCAACATCCCGGAAAGAAGCATAAATGTCCGGTTGACAGAGGAAGAGCTGGCTGACCGGCAAAAAAAGGAAGAAAACAAAGGTCACGCAGCCTATAAACCTGTCACCCGGCAACGTAATATCCCGGTTTCCCTGCAGGCTTATGCCAATATGGTTACCTCTGCAGATAAGGGAGCTATCCGGGAAATAAAAGATTAATTTTTCAAGCCAAACCTATATCTTATGAAAACGAATGACAAAAAACCAACCAGGAAGGAACTTCCGGCAGAAGGGACAGAGGTCACCGGATCGGAAGCGTTAATCTTCTCCCTGATGAAAGAGGATGTTGGTACGATCTTCGGCTATCCGGGCGGGGCCATCATGCCTGTATATGATGCCTTATTCGATTACCGGGACAGAATCAACCACATCCTGGTGCGGCATGAACAGGGAGCAGCCCATGCGGCCGAGAGTTATGCCAAAATTCTGGGCAAACCGGGTGTGGTAATGGTTACCTCCGGCCCCGGAGCCACCAATCTTATCACCGGCCTGGCCAACGCCATGATCGACTCGGTCCCTATGGTCGCATTTTCCGGACAGGTACCGTCAGGACTGCTGGGCACTGATGCTTTTCAGGAAACAGATGTCATGGGCATCACTATGCCCGTGACCAAATGGAACTATCAGATCACCAAAGCTGATGAGATCCCCGAGATCGTTGCCAAAGCTTTTTATATTGCTTCGACAGGCCGGCCGGGACCGGTCATGATAGACATTACCAAAGATGCCCAGTTCGGCAAAATGAAATGGCATTACGAAAAATGCCGGAAGATCAGGAGTTATTTTCCTTATCCGAAGGTGCAAATGGATAAGGTGGAAGAAGCTGCTCATCTGATCAACAAAGCAAAAAAACCCCTGCTTATTGCCGGTCAGGGAGTACTTATCTCCAATGCCCAGAAAGAACTGATGCAACTGGTCACCAGGGCGGATATCCCCGTGACCACTACCCTGCTCGGATTATCTTCTTTCCCGGCCGATCATCCCTTGTATGTAGGAATGCCCGGGATGCACGGGAACATGGCCCCAAACATCAAAACCAATGAATGTGATCTTCTGATAGCCATAGGTATGCGTTTTGATGACCGTATCACAGGGCGTCTGGATGATTATGCAACACAGGCAAAAATCATACATTTTGAAATAGACCATTCGGAGATCGGGAAAAATGTTCCTACTGATGTTGCCATTGTTGCTGATGCCAGGGATGCTCTCACGAAGCTTTTGCCTCTGGTTAAGGAAAACGATCATAAGGAATGGGTTGAATCGTTCCGTAAGGAATACGATAACGAATACAGAAAAGTGATACGGCCGGCCCGCGAATCCAGGGGCGACGATATCAAAATGGATGAGGTGGTCCACATGATCTCCGAAAAAACAGACGGGCAGGCTATTGTGGTAACAGATGTCGGTCAGCACCAGATGGTGGTGGCCAGAAACTACCGTTTCAAACAATCCCGTAGTTTTGTCACGTCGGGCGGTTTGGGGACCATGGGCTTCGGCCTGCCTGCCGCCGTGGGAGCCAAAGTGGCTCGCCCCGACAGGATGGTAATAGGTTTTACCGGCGACGGAGGATTCCAGATGACCATCCAGGAACTGGGGACTATTGCGCAGCATAAACTGCCGGTCAAAATGGTGCTGCTGAATAATTCTTTTCTGGGAATGGTCAGACAGTGGCAGGATATGTTTTTCGATAAGAGGTATTCCTTTACCGAACTGGCTAATCCGGAATTTACAAAAATCGCCAGCGAAGGATACGGCATCGCTTCAAAATTTATTAAGAAAAGAGAGGATCTGGAAAGTGCCGTGGAGGAAATGCTGGCACACAAAGGCCCTTACCTGCTGGAAGTAAAGGTCATGAAAGAACAAAATGTGTTTCCGATGGTACCGGCAGGAGCCTCCGTATCCAATATGGTAACAGAATAATAAGAAAAAACTTGAATCATGGAAAAAGTTGAAGAATTCACCGTAAAGGTTTACAGTGAGAACCACATCGGTTTACTGAACCGGCTGACCATCATTTTCACCCGGCGCAAGGTTAATATTGAAAGCCTGACTACCTCGGAATATCATCTGCCCGGGGTACATTCCTTTACTATTGTAATAAATACCACCGAAAGTATGATCCGGAAGATCACCTCACAGATACAGAAACTGGTAGATGTGATGAAGACCTTTTATTATCGTACCGATGAGATCATCTACCAGGAGATCGCCCTGTATAAAGTTCCCACCTCCGCTCTGTTGGAATCCAATGAAATAGAGCAACTGGTCCGCCGTTACAATGCCCGGATCCTTGAGGTTACACCCGAATATACGGCCATTGAAAAAACAGGCCACAAGGAAGACACCCAGGAATTGCTTGAAAAGCTAAAGCCTTTCAAGCTACTTGAGTTTGTCCGGTCGGGACGGGTAGCCATTACCAAACCTATGAAGGAATTAAGGGTACACCTGCAGGAACTGGAAGAAGCAACCGATTATTCCAATAAATATTAAAAATAAGATTATTATGGCACAAATTAATTTTGGAGGTGTTCTGGAAAATGTTGTTACCAGAGAAGAATTTCCTCTGAGCAAAGCAAAAGAAGTATTAAAAGACGAAACCCTGGCTGTTATCGGATATGGCGTTCAGGGCCCGGGACAGGCACTGAATCTCAAAGACAACGGGTTCAATGTAATTGTGGGACAACGCAAGGATTCAAAAACCTGGCAGAAGGCTCTGGATGACGGATGGGTAGAGGGTAAAGATCTTTATGAAATAGAAGAAGCCTGTGAAAAGGGAACGATCCTGATGAACCTTTTGTCCGATGCCGGGCAGATCGCCGTATGGCCGGTGATGAAAAAGCACCTGACCGCCGGAAAGGCCCTTTATTTCTCTCATGGTTTCGGCATAACCTTCAGTGACCAGACAGGAATTATTCCCCCTGAAGATATAGATGTGATCCTGGTGGCTCCCAAAGGCTCCGGA
>WFSC01000173.1 GCA_015486185.1 Bacteroidales bacterium
AACCAATAGTCTGTATCTAATCCTGTAAACGGAATTTGTCCAAACATTCTGAAATTAAATTTATTAGACCTAAGAGGGAGTAATCTGAACCCAATCATTGGGTAAAATGAATATTCCTGGGTTGTATTTCCCAAAAGTATTGTTCCTCCTAAACCAAATTCAAAGAATAACTTTCTTTTTCCTATGTCTCCCGTAATATGATTTGTTATTGTAAAATATTGGTCCGGGGGTGAAGAACATGGTCCAAAAACACAAAGTTGGAATTCTTCATTGTATCCAAATCCAATTTTTCCGGATAAAATAATAGTTGGTTTGATAATGAAAAGTTTTTCGTAATTAATTGAAACCATTGAAGCATCACCAAACAGATTAAGGCTTATGATATTTGTGGGTCTCTTCCCAATGATATTTTCATTGTTCTGAGCAAATAATCCCGTTCCGATAAAGATTAGTATTATCGTTAAGATTATCCTTTTCATGCTATTTAATACTCAAATATTTTTTGCTGCCAAATGATACTCTTTAATTGATACAAGTTACTGAATTCAAATAAAATTGCAAAATATAATGGTTTATTTTACCGGAGATAAGATAAAAAATTGTGCACCTTGTTAAATGTGTGTTTGAGGGTTTAAGGGTTTAGGGTTTAGGGTTTAGAGTTTAGAGTTTAGGTTTTAGAGGTTAGAGACATGAGATTAGTGTGGGTTCTTTGCGGCGCTTAACGCTACTCTGCGGCAAGCTGCGTGAAAGCTTTTCTTCCCGGCAAAAAACAACCGGCAACCTAAAACCTTCCTTTATCTTCTTTTAATTAGTTTGATAGTTCTGCAATGATCATCATTGCGGACTTTAACGAAATATATCCCTGCCGGTAAGGCTTCCACAGGCAACGCCACTTCAGTGGTTGTGATATCGTTCATATCAAATACCTTTTCTCCCATAATGTTGTACACCGAGACGACGCTGTTTTTGACATCCGTCATCTTAAGGGTCACATTTCCCTTTGTCGGATTGGGATAGAGTTGTATGTTTGCATTCGCATTATCCTCCCGGATTCCGGTCGTACTGACAGTATAACAATCTGATGTATCGGTACATGTTCCCTGTGTTACGGACACGGCATAATGTCCATCCGCCGGGGCCGTAAAGACCTGGCTGGTATCCCCTTCAAGAATAGCATAACCGTTATTACAGTCCAGCCACTGGTAAACAGCGTTTTCGGCATTTGCCGTCAGAACGTTGTTGTCCTGTGTGACAGACGCATCCACTGTATTAACCGTCAGATCGATCGTGACAATACTATCCCCTCCGGCAGCATTGGGGAGGGTATCCGTGTACCTGCCACTTGTCGTCCAGATATGGTTGCCACTGGGTGATACATAGCTGTCGCAGGCGTTTTCGGTGATGGTGTCATAGGTCTCCACCGGAATGGCCACTATCTCTATCAGGTTGCCGATGGGATATCCGTTGCACGCCGTACGGTAAATAGTATCGGTTTCCGGGTCGAAGCAAAATACACCTCCCGAACTGCAAGCTCCCAATTCGGTGGTGCCGAACATTTTCCCGCTGGTGGCTTGCACCAGGCTTCCCTGTGGATAGCTTCCTGCTCCATCGCCAAGGTTTACCCTTTTAATAAGTGTATCGTTTGTAATATCATACGAAAAAACCGCACCGACACCGGTTCCTCCGTAAACGGTCAGGCCATACAGTTGGCCGTCCGATGCCTGTATAAGACTTCCTTGGGGCCTTTTTCCGGTTGAGTCATTGGAAAAATCAAACTTTTTGACGAACGTACTGTCCTCCGGATCATATTCGAACAGCACCCCGTTATCGTGTAAACCTCCTTCAAAGGTCAACCCGTATATTTTTCCGTTATCTGCCTGGATCACACTCCCGAAAGGATGTCTTCCTCTCTCTTTATGGTAGGGATAATACCCGTCAAAATCTACCAGGACCCGATAACTGCTATCCGTAAGGTTGTATTTAAATAATACGCCACCGTTATTTGCACCGCCCTCCGAAGCCAGTCCGTAAAAAATAATGCTGTCAGCATTGTCAACCTGATACAAATCACCGTGAGGGTGTTTGCCGAGGGTATCATGCAGGTCGATTAATTTTGTAAATGTGTTGGTGGAAAGGTCATACTCAAATATTACTCCGCCATCATAATCGCCCCCTTCCGGTGTCATGCCGTACAGTTTGCCGTTGGAAGCCTGAATAAGGCTGTTGGTTTCGGGTTTTTTTCCATTGCTGCCGTCAAATTCAATTAAAATAGTATATTGTTGTTGTGCAATGTCGTATTCAAACAAGGTTCCCATATTGTTTTCTCCGGCTTGTCCGGTCATACCGTATAATTTTTTGCTGTCAGCCTGCACTAAACTTCCCTCTGATTTCGGTCCATATCCGCCCGTTCCGGATATATAATAGACAATCTCTTTATTTTCACCGTTTTGGTCCAGTTTGTAAATGTAACCCGGTGTGGGGGCAAGTCCCCATAATTCAAGATCCTGCGCAGATCCTTGTAAGGTCAGCAATATGGCAAGAGCTACAGTAAAAAATAAACGTGTTTTCATAACTTGAATTTTAAATGATGATTAATTGGGTTGTTCTAAATTAAAAGGTAATCACTTTCTTTTTTTCAGCGCCATCTGTATATATCATTACTACCACACTTTTGGTCCAGGATGACTGTACTTTTACATGAATATATTCCTTGTTGTGAAAGTTATCGCTCAGGAAGATCCTGTCTGCTTTACTCTTGATGATCATCTTGCCTGATATCAGTTTGTCTGATTGCACAATGATAAATGGCTCCACATAACTTATTAAGATCATTGCCTGTCGATTTTCTCAAAGATACCTGCGTTCCGGGCGTTCATCAAAATAAACAAAGTAAGATTTATGTAAAGTATCGTCATAATACAGGTAAAGTATTTGTAAAGTACTGTTACCCTTTTACACTGTATGTCTGTTATTTACATTTATCATATCAGTTAATGTCATGGTTAAATGATATTTTGTTACTTTTGACCTATGGCATTGGCAGAACAATCAAATCCAACATAAAATGGGCAAACGGACAGGGAAGGCATTTGTCTTTATCATCGTATTTATCACAGGCATTAATTTATACGCCGGTAAAGTTGACAGTTTAACATTGCTGCTCAATCATACGCCGGGCAGAGGAAAACTGGAGATCCTCAGTCAACTGGTAGATGCCACGCTGTACAACAACCTGGACACCTCCTGTTATTACGCATCCATGCTGGAAAAAGAGAGTAAGCGATTTCGTAACATCCGGTACCTGTCCCTGGCTTACCGTGGTCTTGGTATTTGTCATTTTTATCAAAACCAGTATTACCGGGCCGAAGATTACATACAAAAGGCCGTTACACTGCAAAAGGAAAGCGGGGATACAGCCGGACTGGCCAACTCATATAAAATACTGACCGGCATATACTGGGAAACGGAAAGATATGAACAATCGGTTGAGATATCATTTGATGCGCTTCAGTTATATGAAGCCACGCACGACACCAGGGGGATCGTTTCTTCTTACAACAATATCGGATTGTTATACAAACGGATGGACGAACCGGAAAAGGCGTTGACTTATTACCGGAAAGCGGTTAAAGCTGCCGACTCCGCAAAAATAAATTACAACAGGGGCAACTTGTACAATAACATGGGAATCGTTTTCAAAGACCTGAAAAAATATGATAAAGCGCTTGATTACTACAGAAAAGCGCTGAATGAATTTAATAAGGATAGTTTACTGGGAGGTATTGCTACTGATTATTTAAATATGGGTAACATATTCGTCTATCACATCTACAAACCCGATTCTGCTCTCTATTATCTTAACAAAGGATTACAGCTTTCCAACAATACAGACTATACCATCCAGACGGATATTTATACCGGTTTGGCAGCTCTGTATGCCCAAAAGGGGGATACGGAAAAAAATATTGCCTTTCTGAAAAAAGCTTTGTCGCTGGCAGAATCTTATCATGATGCAGACATTCAAAAAGACCTCCATTACGACCTGTATAAAAGCTATAAAAAAACCCGTAATAACAGGGAGGCTTTATTGCATCTCGAGCAATACACACGTATTCAGGACACGCTCACCCTTCAAAAAGCCAGGGTGACCCTTGCAAACCTTGAGTCAAGGCTGGAAAACGAGAAAAACAGGATCATTATTCAAAAGATGAAAGAAAAACAAAGGGCTGACAGGCAAATAAAGATCCTTCTTTTACTGGGTATCTTTTTGTTGATAGCATCTTTACTTTTCCTGATCTACGGATATATTCAAGCCAGGAATAAAAGCAAACTGAAAAGGGCTCTTTTGGAAAATGAAAAAGAACAGTTGGAGGAGGCATTACAGTTCAAAAGCCGACAACTGACTTCACAGGCATTGATGATGATGAAAAAAAACAGGTTACTCAATGAGATCGTGAAAGCATTATCAGAGATAAAAGACATACCCCCTGAAGCAAAACAAAGACTTCTCCGCATACAGAAACAGTTGAAAAAGAGCATTCGTTCAGAAGAAGACTGGAAACTTTTCCGGTATTATTTTGAAGAGGTCAATCCCAGATTTTTCCAACGGTTACTAGACATCAACAGCAGGATCACGCCTGCAGAATTAAAATTAGCCGCATTGGTAAAGCTGAAATTTTCCATCAAGGAAACCGCTTCCCTGCTCAACATATCCCCGGACAGTGTTAAAACCACCCGCTCGGTACTGCGAAAAAAACTGGGACTCCAAAAGGGTGATAATATCTATGATTTTTTGAATAAAGCGATATTGGTAAATGAGTGAATGATTGAATGAGTAAATGAGTGAATGATAAAATGATGGAAAAGACCTGACAGCGTGCGACGCAGGAGCATCCTGTCAGTGTCGATTATACCTGCGGTACATAATAATGAGTGAATGAGTAAATGAGTAAATGATAAAATGATGGAAAAGACCTGACAGGCGTGCGACGCAGGAGCATCCTGCCAGTGTCGATTATACCTGCGGTACATAATAATGAATGAGTGAATGAGTGAATGAATGAATGTGTAAGGAGAACTTATACCAATATGGTTACATCGTAATCAGCAAGGAAGACCGGAGGAGGTTAGCCAACAGTACTCGTTTTTTGCATATTTTATCATGTACTGATTATCTGTATAATAACAACTATTATCTACCTATTTAACTACCTATTAAAATAGGTAGATTATGATTACGCAAAGAATACAGGCCCGTCTTAAAAACAAAAATTTATTCCAAAAACCGGTCAACGTTATTTAGGCATTGACAAGCCTGCGCCTTCCAACTATTCGACCTTTTGACTTTTCTGACTCTTTGACCTTTTCATTCATTGCCGATAATTATCCGGCCGTATGTAAATTGTTACGTAAGGTTTTGTATATTTATATCCATATATCCTGACAGCTAAAGAGACAGATTATGAGACTTATTTTTTTCGTTACTTTATTTTTGGCAGCATTTTCTCTTCATGCCCAGCAACATGCGATTTTTATTTCCCCGTCGGGAAATGACGGAAACCCCGGCACAAAGGACAGACCGGTAGCAAGCATAGAGAAGGCACACACCCTTGTCCGGGACCTGAAAAAACACCTGTCTGCCGGCGACTCTGTTACTGTTTATCTGCGGGCGGGAAAGTACAGGCTGGCACAGGGCATCGTACTGGAACCCGTTGACGGAGGAACCAAAGATAACCCGGTGATATACCGCAGTTATGACAGCGAAAATGCCATCATTACGGGAGCTGTTATCATCAACAAATATAAACCTCTGTCTAAAGACCATCCCCTGTATAAAAAGAATCCCGATATCGGGAAAAAGATCATTGTCATCGATTTGCAGAAGGCCGGTCTTTCTGTTTTCAGACCTTTGCGCCTGTCGGGTTTTAACGGACAGGACACCCCCAAACCCTATATATTAAGAGAGCTCTTCTTCAACGGTAAACCCATGCCCTTATCCAGATGGCCGGACAAAGGATTTTCCGTTTTTACGGGTGTTGTTACAGACTCAGCAGGCCACACAGGCATTGTTTACCGGGATTCGCATATCTCATCCTGGACCCGCGAACCCAATATTCTTCTGCATGGTTACTGGAAATATCTCTGGGCAGATGCCTGGGAACAGGTTGCCAAAATTGACACGGCAAACCGGATCATCTGGCTCACTCCACCTTATAACCATTACAAATTCAGCAAAGACCATCCATTTGCGGCACACAATGTGATCACTGAGATTGACCGACCGGGTGAATGGGCCTATGACTATAAAAAGAAAGTCATCTACTTCTATCCTCCGGAGGATCCGGCAGGCGCCACCCTGGAGCTGTCCCTGTGCAAGGAACCCCTCCTTACCCTGAACAAAGTCCGGTGGCTTACCTTCCGGGATATTCATTTTGAGATGGGCGCAGGACCCGGGCTGGTACTATCCGGGTGCAGTCATGTCCGTCTGGACGGGTGTGAGATCAACGGCTGTGCCCGTGACGGGATCCTCATAAACGATGGAAATAACATTACCCTGTCTTCCTGCACCCTCTATGACATGGGAAGAGGAGGCATCAGGGTGGTAGCAGGGAACAGGGAAACACTGGAGGGATCAGGTGTGATCATTGACAACTGTCATATCCATCACCTGTCGCGTATCGACCGCACTTACACACCCGGCGTATGGCTGGACGGTGTCGGCACCACGGTCCGTCACTGCAGAATCCACGATGTGCCCAGCAGCGCCATGCGGGTCAACGGGAATGATCATATCATAGAATATAACGAAATATACCATACCGTAACCGAATCGGACGATCAGGGCGCCATAGACATGTGGGGAGATCCGACCTATCGCGGCAATATCTTCCGGTATAATTATATCCATGACATCGGACCTTATAGTAAGGATGAGGTAAAAGCTATCACCGGCAGGGCAGGCATAAGATTCGATGATGCCATCTCCGGGAATGTAATATATGGCAATGTGCTGGTGAACTGTTCAGGGGGACATTTCGGCGCCATCCAGATCCACGGAGGCAAGGAGAACCTGATAGAGAACAATATTTTCTATCGCTGTACCGCAGGCATCTCCTTCACACCATGGAGCACTGCACACTGGTTGGATTATACGAAAAAGTATGTTGGTTTCCTTGAAAAACACAAGAAAATATACCTGTCCCGTTATCCCCGGCTTTCACATGTCAACAAAGACCTGAACAAAAACACGGTCATACGCAATGTCTTTCTGGAATGTGGGGAGACCACACTGCGACAACCTAAAGAGGTGATCTTCAAAGACAACATTATATTACCTGAATATCCCGGCCCCGGTGATCCGGAAAAAGATCACTATTCGTTGAAGAACATCGCAGACGATCTGAAAAAGATCGGGTTCGAAGCGATACCTTTTGAAGAAATTGGACAAGGAAAGTAGCATTATGCCGCCGGAGGCTTGCCGACGGTACAGCCACCCACAATCCATGAATGTATTCCCGACACCACAGACCCCGTAAGGGTTGTAAGAAAATAGCCCCGGTCCCAGCCGGGGTTAAAAAAGCTCAAAATGCAACCACGAGACTACTATTCATTCACCGTAATTTCTTTTGTCCATGTATATTCCGGATCATTGTTCTCATACACAAAAACATTTACTTTATTGGTGAGGGTATCGGATAAAAACACGATATCAAAATCTATTGTCCCTGTTCTTGTGGATTTAAATTGTTGTGAATGATCGTCAACCCAGGAAACTTCCCACCCTGTATTTTCCTGAAATGCCGGGAATCCCCAGATGCATTGTTCTCCGTTCAATATAACTTTCAACCTTGTACCTGCAGGCAGGACAGCCGTCAATGAGTAATGTTGCTTCACTTTGTAATCGGTAACTTCTTTATCAAGTACGTTAATACCATATTTGCCTGTGGGAGGATATTGAATATAATTTGTAAATACGAAGTTCGTTTTTTCAATAAAGTTATTTACATATTTTTCAAAATCAGGAATAGTAATATTTACCCCCAAATCTCTGTATTTATCCTCAAGATTCTTACGAATTGTATCTAAATCAATTGTTTTGGCATTATTGATCAGGGCAGTACCTAAAGTCTGATCATTTAACACTCCGTCCTCTTTTATATCATTGCTAATATTAGCCATTAACTCTGACAGATCCGAAACTGAGAGATATCCCTGAAGAATCACTGAAACTGCCAGCAATATGGCATTGTCATCTCCCGGTTGTGTGATATCCAATTCTTCGGATTCCGGCATCCTGTCTTTTTTTATTTCAAATATTGATAAAATCTCACTTTGTGCCTGTCTTTTGGCCTCCGTAAAATCAATTCCTGAAGAAACGAGAAAATCAATACGATTTTTCTCCAGGTTTGAAAGAATATTAACATTGATGCTGCTTTTATCGGATATATCCGATAAGGCATACAGTGTCAGTTGCGCGGATGAATTTTTGTTTTTGACTTCATTGAAATAGAATCCGTCACTTTTTAATTCAACATACCGGGATATCAGTCCCAGATTTTTGATCTCAAAAGAACCCTTATTATCCACAATCTGTGAACTGAAAATTTTCCCGGTTGGAATCAAATCATCTGAAAGTTCTGAGATCATTATTGACGATCCGTTTAAAAAAGGACCTTTTTGAGCGTACCCGCTAATTTTTTGTATGCTTATTTTATTGTCCGTATTTTTTTTACAGGAGTAGGGTAAAAAAATGATCAGTATAATGAAAAGTAAATTTTGTTTTTTCATGGCACCACTTCAT
>WFSC01000174.1 GCA_015486185.1 Bacteroidales bacterium
AAAGTAAATCCAGGCTGATTACTTATTATCATAAATATGCCGGGGTGATCATTGATATTTTTTATGATCATTTCCTTTCGGCCAACTGGGATTTTATATCTTCCGTACCATTGGCCGCGCTTGCAGAAGAGACCTATCGTAACCTGCATGACAACTATGATATACTCCCTGAGGCTATTAAAAGAGTAGTACCTTCTTTTATTTTTAACCGCTGGTTGGAAGCGTACAACACTGTCGGGGGAATAGACATGGTACTGAGGCAAATGAGCAAGATGACCTCCCTCCCGGATCATACGGATGAAGCTATTCAGGTACTTATTACTGACTATGACCTTTTTCGGGACGATTTTTTTGATTTTTTCCCTGACATTGTTCATTATGTAACTACCACTTTTGATATCCGTCTGTACCTTTCCGAACAATTCCTTGTAGAATTTGGTGAAATATTTAAGAAAAGGGTTTAGGAACGTTGATCGTTGAACGATGAACTTTAGTCACTTTAGTTCACTTTAGTTCACTTTAGGCACTTCAAAAAGCAATTTCCATTCGTTCAGCATCCATACGAAGGAAAATAAACAGGAGAATGGTAAAAGCCCAGAGGGATGATCCTCCGTAACTGAAAAAGGGCAGGGGGATCCCGATCACCGGAAACAATCCGATAGTCATTCCGATATTGATCAGAAAGTGAAATGCCAGCAGGGAAAACACCGAATAGCCGTAAATACGGTTAAAGGAAGATCGTTGCCGTTCGGCAAGAAAAAGTATTCTCAGCAGAAAGAAAACATAAAATGCGATCATAGTGAAGGTGCCAACAAAGCCCCATTCCTCTCCTACGGTACAAAAAATAAAATCAGTGCTTTGTTCCGGCACAAAATTAAATTTGGTTTGTGTTCCATGCAAAAATCCTTTGCCTGTAAAGCCCCCTGAACCGATGGCTATTTTTGATTGATTAACATTATATCCACTACCATAAGGATCAGATTCGATCCCCAATACAATATTAATTCTCTTTCGTTGATGTTCTTCGAGAACGTTATTAAAAACGTAGTTTACTGAAAAAGCAAAAAAGACAGATCCTATCAGTATCAAATAAAGAATGGCTGATCTTTTCAGTTTATACCTGTATAAAAAGGGAATAAAGGCCAGGCCTCCTGCCAACAAGGAAAAAAAGATAATATTGTAAAAGGAAAAATTCCGGTGCAGTAATCTGGACACTCCCCAAAGAAAAGTGCCGGTAAGCAAAAGAACAATTACTGCCTTCAGGGTGATTTTCATTTTCTTTTCAATGAACAAATGCAGAATAACAGTCAGAATGAGTAATCCGGCGATGACAATGGTTTTATCCAGCACAAGGGTAAGAATGAATAGGAGGGCAAAGAGAAATCCAACAATCAATATGCTGGTTGGAAGTCCTTCCCTGTAGAGAACAAGAATGAAGGCGGAATATACCATGGTAGAGCCCATATCCGGTTGCAGCATGATCAGGGCAGCAGGCAGGAAGATCATCAGGCTCACATTAAGCAGTGTTTTGAACTGACTAAGTGTTCTGTTATAGTAGCTCATATATTTGGCCAGGGCCAGGGCTGTTGCCACTTTGGCAAATTCGGCAGGTTGAATATGAAAGGGTCCCAAAGGGATCCAGGAGCGGGACCCATGGATGGTGGCACCAATCATCAGCACAGCAATCAACGAAAGAATGGACAGAATGTATATAGGCCAGGCAAAAAAGTAATAAAAACGGGTGTTGATCATAACTCCAAGTATGGCCAGGAACAAAGCGGCAATGATCCAAACGAACTGTTTTCCATAGCGCTGGGAAAAATCAAAGATCTGGGGATGATTTTCCCGATAGGCTGAGGAATAGATATTAGCGAAACCAAAGAACACCAGGGCCAGATACATGATCACGGTCAGCCAGTCTATCCTTCCCAGTATGTTACTTCTTTTGTAATCCATGGATAAGGTCTGTGTTACGCATACGTTCTTCCAGCCATTTCCGGGTGATCTTCCCCCGGAGGTATTTCTCTATTATCAGCGAAGCGATAGGAGCGGCATAGGTAGATCCAAATCCTCCGTTTTCCACATAAACGGAAACAGCTATTTTCGGATTGTCCTTGGGAGCAAAAGCCATAAAAATAGAATGATCTTTTCCGTGCGGATTCTGAGCCGTACCCGTTTTACCGCACACCCGTATCCCATCGATTCTTGCGATACGGGCTGTGGATCCCGTACCCGGTTCTCCGTTCACCACCAAATCCATTCCGTCAATAACGATCCGAAAATTGGATGAATCCACGGCCACCTTGTGTTTTAACCGAAAAGCAGGGTCGATGGTAAGATTTCCTTCTATTGCCTTCACCACATGTGGCGTATAAAAATATCCTCTGTTGGCTATTGTTGCAGCAAGATTAGCCATTTGAAGAGGGGTTAGACCCAGCTCTCCCTGTCCTATAGCCATCGAGATCAGCGTTAGTGAACTCCATCCGTTTTTATGATAATAACGATCATAATAGGAAGTATCCGGAAGAAAACCGCTTAATTCATTGGGCAGATCAATCCCCAGGCGGTGTCCGAGGCCAAAGCTTTCCAGATAATGCCGCCATGATTCAAAAGACTGGTAAATGGAAGGATAATGGGGATTATCCAGAATATTCCGGAACACGTGACAAAAATAAGCATTGCAGGAATTCTGGATCGCACCTTTCAGGTTGAGGGGGGTCCGGTGAATATGGCAGCCCACATAAACTCCCGGAGCATAATAGCCCGGTGCACAGCCATAGGTTGAAGACGGGAAGATTACCCGTTCCTGCAAACCGATCAGAGCATTTACCACCTTAAAGGTAGAACCGGGCGGATAGCTGGCCATAACAGCCCGGTTAAACAATGGCTTCAAAGTATCCTTTATTAGGGCCGGAAAATATTTGGTGCGGTCACGCCCAACCAGCAGGGACGGGTTATAACCCGGTGATGAGACCATACACAATACCTCGCCTGTAGCAGGTTCGATAGCAACGATGCTGCCCACCTTGTTATGCATCAGATATTCTCCGTATTCCTGCAGATCCTTATCAAAAGATGCCACCAGATTTTTCCCCACTACGGCTGCCGTATCATATCTGCCATTCTTGTAAGCCCCTTTGATCCGGTTATGGACATCTACCAGGTAGATATTTACCCCTTTTTCCCCGCGCAGCACCTTTTCATATGTTTTTTCTATCCCACTGACACCAATATAATCCCCCATATTATAATACGGATCTTTTTTTATGATGCTTTCTGTCACTTCACCTACATATCCCAACATATGAGGTGCCACAAAGTAGTTGTAATAACGTATGGTACGTGGCTGTACATAAAAACCCGGGAACTTGAACATTTTTTCCGAAAACCGGGCATAGGTCCTGGCTGACAGTTGTTTAACCAGTACAGATGCTTTTAATTCCGAGTAATCAGCTGCCTTCCGGATGCCATTTTCTACCTCTTCCGTCGTAACACCCAGAATGTTACAAAATTCAGTTGTGTCAAAAGCTGTAACCTGTGACGGGATCACCATCAGATCATAGGCTGCTTCATTGGATACGATCAGTTTATGATTTCTGTCAAAGATCAGTCCCCTGGCAGGATACTGGGGAATGTACCGTAATACGTTGTTGCTGGCACTTAGCTGATAGGATTTATCCACTACCTGGATAACAAACAATTTTATGATAACAATGAAAGCGCTCAGAAGCACCAGACCTCCTATCACATATTTCCTTACTTCATACTGGTCATAGTCTTTCATCTCCTCACAACGCCCTTTGATTTATGTACTGAAAACTGACTTAAAATTACCAGTAAAACAGTAAATGATGCACTAATTAAAACTCGTAGAAAAGTAGAAAAAAAGTGATGAAAAGTAAATACTTCAAAATAAAAAAGAAAAGCATGATGTACAAAAACAAGGATTACGGAATATTTCAGAAACCAGGAGAATCCATAATAATAGATCCGTGGCTCGGTGTTTGGTGCATATCCGTTCTGGGGAGCTATCAGCCGCAAAACCCCCGGCCTCATCCACGCCATCAGAACAGTGGCTGCCGTGTGGATCCCATAAGTGTGCTCAAACATATCCATGGTAAATCCCAGTATAAAAGCCAGTATCAGCAACAGCCATCCCGGGGTCTCAAAAGGCAGGATCAATATAAATAGAACATATAAAAAAGGCACGGCATAGCTACTGATCTGCAAATTATCCAAAATAAGAATCTGGACAAGCAGCAGAGTAACAAACGCTAATATGCCACGGAACAAATTATTGGCCATAAGTGTCCAGTTTTTTTTGTTCTTTTTTCTGGAGGTTACTGATCACATCAACATAGACGAGATGCTTAAAATCGGTAGATAACCGTACTGTCACAGTATAAAAGTTCCCGTTTTTTACCTTTGCTTCCTCAACTGTGCCTATAAGAATGCCTTCGGGGAATACAGCAGAGAAGCCGCTGGTAACGATCGTATCACCAATCTCTATGTTAACGTGGTAGGGAATGTCATTCAGAATGGCTTTTCTGTAATCCTGTCCGTCCCATGATAGGGAGCCGAAGTAATCGTTTTTTTTCAGTTTGGCGCTCACGTGAAAATTAATATTCAGTAAAGAAATCACGGAAGAAAAATTTTTGGTAACCCCTGAAGTAATCCCTACGATGCCTTCCGGACAAATAACTCCCATTTCCGGTTGTATTCCTTGTTCTGTTCCTTTATTCAGTGTCAGATAATTATGCATCCGGTTGACACTATTGTTAATAACGCGGGCCGAAGTAAAAAAGTATTTCTGCCGGTGTAGTGTGTCATGTGCTCCAAAGAAAAAAAGGTCATCCGAGCGGTAAACGCGCTGTAACTGATTCCTCAACCGGGTATTTTCGAGTGAAAGCTTACGGTTGGTTTCCACCAGATGAAAATAATCAAGAAATGAACTGATCGATTCATTAAAAAAGGCGGATATGTTTTCCGTAGCCGATACAAAACGGGCCCTTTGATATAAGTTATACCGAATGCCCATGGATATTGCTATCGCTTCAAGAATGAGAAAAAGCAGGGGAAAATGATATTTATATAAAAATCTTAGAAGGTTTCTCATTCATCCAATAACTATTTGCGGGTTATCTCATCAGGAACGAAAATTTGTCCACATTTTTCAGAGCGATTCCTGTACCCCGGGCCACTGCATGCAGCGGATCCTCGGCAATATGAAACGGGATATTTATTTTATCGGTCAGTCTTTTGTCCAGTCCTCTTAGCAGGGCTCCACCACCAGCCAGGTATATACCATGTGAAACGATATCGGCATAAAGCTCGGGAGGTGTCTGTTCCAGCACACCCAATATGGCAGTTTCTACTTTAGAGATGGACTTATCCAGACAGTGAGCCACTTCCTGGTAAGAGACCGGTACTTCGATAGGCAGAGCCGTCATCAGGTTAGGACCGCGTACTATATAATCCTGAGGGGGTTCATCCAGATCGGGGAGGGCTGATCCGACATTGATCTTGATATCCTCTGCCGTACGTTCCCCCACCTTGATATTATGTTGATGACGCATATAAGCCTGTATATCTGCCGTGAAACCATCTCCGGCAACACGTATGGATTTATTGGTCACGATTCCGCCCAGGGCAATAACTGCGATTTCGGTTGTACCTCCTCCGATATCCACTACCATACTTCCTTCGGGAGCTTCCACATCAATTCCTATTCCTATGGCAGCAGCCATGGGCTCATAGATCATATATACATCCCTTCCTCCGGCATGTTCGGAAGAGTCACGTACCGCTCTTATCTCTACTTCCGTACTACCGGAAGGAATACATACCACCATGCGGAGGGCCGGATTAAACAACCGGGGTTTGTTATTGATCATCTTGATCATTCCGCGGATCATCAGTTCGGCAGCATCGAAATCCGCGATCACCCCGTCACGTAAAGGACGAATAGTCCGTATATTCTCATGTGTCTTACCCTGCATCTGCCGGGCCCTTCCACCAATAGCGATCAGCTTGCGCGTACTTTTGTCCAGCGCAACAATAGAGGGTTCATCCACCACAATCTTATCATTATGGATAATAATGGTATTGGCCGTACCCAGGTCAATCGCGATCTCCTGCATCAATAATGAAAAAAGTCCCATAAATATTTCCGTATTTTATTTGTTCCTTTAATGTTTAAAATGCCTTATTCCCGTAAATACCATTGCCACATTATGGTCGTTACAATAATCAATTGATTCCTGATCTCTGATAGAGCCACCCGGTTGAATTACCGCCCGGATGCCGGCTTCATGAGCCACCTGTACCGAATCGGCAAACGGGAAAAAAGCATCCGAGGCCATCACGGCTCCCTGCAGGTCAAAGCCAAAGCGACCCGCTTTTTCGATAGCCTGCTTAAGCGCATCTATACGGGAAGTCTGTCCGATACCATGCCCGAGTAATTGTTTGTCCTTTACCAATACAATGGCATTCGATTTGGAATGTTTGACCAAAATGTTGGCAAAAAGCAGATCCTCAATCTCCCCGGCGTCCGGTTTACGTTTTGTAACGGGTTTCAGATCATCCGGTGTCTCCGTTTTGGTATCACGGTCCTGTACCAGTACACCATTGAGGGCCGTACGAAAGAGCTTTCCCGGGAATCCGGTTTTTTTGCGCTTCAAAATGATTCGTTTCTTTTTGACTTTTAGGATCTCCAGGGCCTCCGGTGTATAGTCCGGGGCCATGATCACTTCAAAAAACAGTTTATTGATCTCGGCTGCCGTCTCCGCGTCCACGGTACGATTGGTTGCCAGTATGCCACCAAACGCCGATACAGGGTCTCCGGCCAGCGCGTCTTTCCAGGCATCAAAGAGGGTATCCCTGACAGCAGCGCCACAAGCATTGTTGTGTTTGAAAACGGCAAAGACCGTATCAGAAAATTCAGCGATCAACCCTTCGGCAGCATCAATATCCAGCAGATTATTATAGGAGATCTCTTTCCCGTGTATCTGGTCAAACCAGACATTAAAATCTCCGAAGAAAAAAGCTTTCTGATGAGGGTTCTCCCCATAACGTAGTTTATGACCAAGGGATATATTCTGTTTAAAGGCAGGAATATTTTCTTTCCGGTTGAACCAATTGAATATTTCCGTATCATAATGTGAACTCACATCAAAAGCTTCTGCAGCAAAGTGTCTGCGTACTTCAAGCGTGGTGATACCCTGTTGATCTTCCAGGATCTCCAGCACTCTGTTATATTGTCCCTGGTGTGAGACAACCAGTACGTCCCTGTAATTTTTGGCGGCAGCGCGGATCAGGGAAATGCCTCCGATATCAATTTTCTCAATGACAGAGGCTTCATCAGCACCTGACTTTACGGTTTCCTCAAACGGGTAAAGATCCACAATTACCAGATCAATAGAAGGGATCTTATATTCATCCATGTCCTGCTCATCCTGGTCATGGCCCCTGCGAGCCAGTATTCCTCCGAAGATTTTCGGATGAAGGGTTTTGACCCTTCCTCCTAATATGGAAGGATAGGAAGTAATTTCTTCAACCGGTGTAACCGTTACGCCCAGATCGCTGATAAACTTTTGTGTCCCGCCGGTAGAATAGATTCTGATATTCAGTTCGGAAAGTTTACGAATAATATTTTCCAACCCTTCCTTATGAAAAACAGATACAAGCGCACTTTCAATTCTTTTCTCCATAGAAATATGAATAATTTATCTAATTAGATATCATAAACTTATACAAATATTCATATAAAAATTATTTCGCGCGTAAAAATAGATAATTTTATTCAGATAGCCCTGCCTAAATATAATATTTTCAATAAGTAAATCATGATTGTTGAAAACAAACACATGATAAAAGTGTTTTGTTATGTTTACTGCTTTATGTAATTTCCCGTCCTTAAAAACAGGCAGATGATTTTTTTCAGATTATTAAAGGAAAGTTTTATTTTTTCAATGCAGGCTATCAGGGTCAATAAGCTGCGTACTTTTCTGACGCTGCTTGGAATCACCATTGGTATTTTTGCCATTATTTCAGTTTTTACCGTCCTGGGGTGGATGGAAAATTCAATCCGTACCAGCATATCTTCCCTGGGCAATGATATCATTTATATACAAAAATGGCCCTGGTCTTTTACGCCGGATGTAAAATGGTGGGAGATCATGCGGTGGCCCGAACCCTCACTGGAAGAGTATAAAAAACTCAGACGTCGCTCCGTCCGTGCCGAAGCCATGTGTTTTGTAGTTTCCGCCAACACTAATATTACTTATCATAGTAATACGGTAAAAGATATTTCTTTTCTGAGTGCCACAAAAGATTTTGGAGATATCCGTTCCTTTGAGATTGAAAGAGGACGTTATTTTTCTGATTTTGAGGAACAAAGCGGAAAGAACCGGGTTGTTCTGGGCCATGATATTGCACAAAATTTGTTTGATAATATTGATCCTCTGGGGAAAAAGGTAACCATCCGTGGCAGAAAACTGGTTGTAATAGGTGTTTTCAAAAAAGAGGGAGCCGGTGGAATCGGCGACCAGGGCATGGATAAGGTGGCTTTTGTGCCTGTTAACTATGTCAGGAACCTGATCAATTTGCGTAGTCAATCGCTGAATCCGTTCATCATGGTCAAGGCCAAACCCGGGGTTTCTCTTATCGAACTAAAGGATGAAATTACCGGGTTATTACGTAGCATCCGGCGGCTGAAACCATCAGCTCCAAATAATTTTTCACTTAATCAGGCCAGCATGATCTCCCAGGGAATGAAATCCATCTTCAAAATGGTTAATCTGGGCGGTTGGATCATCGGAGGATTTTCTATCCTGGTAGGAGGATTCGGCATTGCCAATATCATGTTCGTGTCCGTTAAGGAAAGAACACGGATTATAGGAATCCAAAAATCCCTGGGTGCAAAAAATAACTTTATTCTGCAACAGTTTCTTTATGAATCCGTTATTTTGTCACTGATGGGAGGTATCCTGGGATTGCTGATTATATTTTTCGGCACCCTCATTATCAACCACATGGAAGATACAAATATCACCCTTACGATCGGCAATATCATCCTGGGATTATCCATCTCTGCAATCATCGGGGTGGTTTCCGGTTATACCCCTGCCTATCAGGCTTCAAGGTTGAACCCTGTGGAAGCCATGGCAGTAACATTTTAAAGGTTGATCGTTGCCTGCCATGTACTTCGACTTTCGGCCTTTTCGACTTATTTGTTCTTATCCGTCTGTATGATACTTGCTACAGATGAATCTATTTAAGCTTTTCCACATTCCCCGAGCCGGTTATCCTGGCATCCAGTACGGCATCTCCCTTATAATATACGTCTCCGCTACCGGTAATGAGGACCTTCAGCCGGTCCGTGGCATATACCTTCGCTTTCCCCGAGCCGGTGACGGAAACTTTTGTTTCCTTTACAGGGAGCCCTTCATTCAACACCTTGCCTGAGCCCGTGATCAGTATTTTCTGATATCCGGCAGACTCTTCACCGGCTGCCCGGATGACCCCGGAACCTGTCACATCAGCATTAATTTCATGGACAGACAAAGAAGGGATATCAATCATTCCGCTTCCTGTAACTACCAATGAGAGCTTATCGCCGGAGATCTTTGATTTTGTAAGGATTTTACCCGAACCGGTAACATATAGCTTTTCCAGCTCGGGTGTCGAAATGTAAATCTTTATCCTGCCTTTCGGTTCTCTCCATCCATATTTGTACTTCGGATAAAACCGGATACTAAGTTTCTCATGACTTACTACGGTTTCAACTTTTGTAAGATAGTCTTCCGGCCCCACCAGTTGCACCTCGGTGAGGTTTCCCTGCGAAAGATACAGATCGGCCGGGATCGACAGTTCGATGACATTAAAAGAACCGGTTTTGCGGATCTCCTTTTTCTGGGCATGCAGGGATGTAGCAGGTATTATCAAAAGAAAGGCAATGGCCATGATGAAGAACAGGTTCCGTTTCATGATAAATAAAATTTAAGGTTAATTTTCTTCAAAGACGTGAATTATTCCCCATCGTTGCAAGGTGAGATAATAAAATTCATTCCAACCTGTAACAGGACAAGACAATACAACCACTGATTTCCCATCAGGCATGTGTCCTGTAATACTTTGCCTGCGACGCAAAGATCCATACCCGGTATCCACTGCGCAACCAGATAAATACCTGCTGGACCAACAGCATGAGCAGGATCAACAGAGCAGCATCCACATGCATGGCACCTGAGATCTTAAAATAAATATATACGGTAATGGCAGGAACGACCAACAGGATCAGGTACAGTCCGTAAGTCCCAA
This sequence comes from Bacteroidales bacterium, assembly GCA_015486185.1. Taxonomy (GTDB): domain Bacteria; phylum Bacteroidota; class Bacteroidia; order Bacteroidales; family VadinHA17; genus DRPN01. Next base: position 10,321 of record WFSC01000174.1, read on the forward strand.
AAAACCTGCAGGACACAAATTTCAGCGATCTCCAGAACTGTTTGAATACTTTTTTCGTACCGGTACCGACGATCGAGATCCGCGTGTAATCGGCAATGATCATAAAATAGACGGCAATAATAAGATGAATGACCAGAAAAATAAGCAGGGTATGAAACAATTGTGGTTCGGAAGCTCCCCCCTTGAATTTCCCGGCCAGGATCAATACCATGGGGACATAGACAATAGCGATAACCAACACCTGGATGATCAGGTTGTACAGGCTCACCCTGAAAAATCGCCAGAACCACCGGCCGCCATCAGCCAGAAAGCCTGTCAGGGTATAATTCCTTTTTCCCTGTATGACCTGGCCGACGATGCCTCCATTCAGGAAAATTCCGATCAAAACAAAAAACAAGGCAACCCAGAAACCGGCACCCATAAAAGCCCGGATGCCATCGCCATGAAAATGCATAACCTCCCGGAAAGTAGTATAATCAAAATCTTTCAGCA
>WFSC01000175.1 GCA_015486185.1 Bacteroidales bacterium
AAGATGGATCTCATAATAAGGAACGGAGCTGCTGAGCAGGCGTCCGTCAGCAGACAGAATATCTCCCCGGTTGGGCTGGATGGTAAAATCACGAAGTGACTGCTCGGCAGAAAGTGTGCTGTATTTATTCCCCTGCACTAATTGCAAATAGAGGATCCTGCCAAAGATAAGGACCCCAACCAGCAACATTCCCAGATAAATAATTGCCACACGCCAGACGATATCTTTTTTCAAAGACATGCTTTTATCTCCCTTTTTTATCGACTATAATTTTCCGGGGCGGCACCACCGGCTCTTTCAGTCCCAGATGCTTGTCTTCTATAGATTTTAATACTTGTGTCTTTGTACTCTTGTACATTAATTCTGCTGAAGTAGATATTGACTCCGCCCTCAGTTCCTTTATTTCCTTTTTCAACCGTGTTGTTTCCCTCACAATTTTTTCGGCATGATAACGGTTCCCTATATAAATCATCGCCAAAAAAGTCAGAAATAATATATACGGTAACTGCTTTGTGATAAGCCGGTTAGTAAGTATCGTCCCGTCAATAAAGGAACGGAATGTTCCCTTTTTCGGAGTTTTACCCTTCGCTTCAACGTCTTCAATAAATTCAACTTGCTTAACCATAACAAAGCTTCTATATTCTTTCTGCAATTCTAAGTTTTGCACTACGGGATCTCGGATTGCGGATCAGTTCATCCGTTGCCGGTGTAATGACTTTTTTATTTACCATCCGGAAAGGCGGTTGATGCCGTACCAGGGGATTTTCATCCTCTTTGAATGAAGTAAAACCCGTTTTCATAAAAGTTTTTACCATCCTGTCTTCCAATGAATGATAAGAGATCACCACCAACCGGCCGCCTCTGGCAGTCACCTCAGGTGTTTGTTCCAGCATCTCCCTGAGCGCATCCAACTCTTCATTCACTTCTATTCGCAATGCCTGAAAAATCCGGGCGAGAAATTTTTTGGATCTCCCGCCCCGGGTCATCGGTTTCAGTATATCCAGCAGATCTCCCGTGGTGCGGATCACATGTATCTCCCTGCCACGAAGGATCATTCCGACCAAACGTTCCGGATGTCTGATCTCGGCATAATCCCTGAATACCCTCTCCAGTTCCGGACCGGTATAACTGTTCAGTATATCCGCAGCAGTTTTTTCCCTGTTTTTGTTCATTCTCATATCCAGTTCAGCATCAACCCTGAAAGAAAAGCCTCTCTCTTCCATATCAAAATGATGTGAGGACACTCCCAGATCGGCCAGTATTCCGTCCACCTGAGAAATCTCCAGATACCTCAGATTATTTTTCAAAAACCTGAAGTTCTGATGTAATACCAGTAAGCGATCATCCTCAGGTTTGTTTGCCATACTGGACTCATCCTGGTCAAAAGCAATCAGACGGCCTGTATTCAGTTTCGATAAGATAGCCCGTGCATGACCACCCCCGCCAAAAGTAAGGTCCACATAAATTCCGTCCGGCCGTATATTCAACCCGGATATACTTTCTTCCAACAAAACAGGTATATGATACGAACTCATTCGCCCTTATCTTTTTTCCCATCTCCCATGATTTTCTCTGCAAGCACAGCAAATTCATCTTCAGATGCCCCTGCATCACTATAGGTATCTTCTGCCCAAATCTCTATTTTGCTGTCCATTCCTGCCAAAACAGCCGTTTTCCCAATGCCGGCAGCTTCCAGCAATCTGCGGGGTATTAACATACGGTTATTCCCATCCAATACAATCTCGGCGGCCCCCCTGTAAAAATTCCGCAGAAAAACATTATGCTCTTTATTGTAAGGATTTAATCTACTACGTATTAATTCATTCTGTCTGTCCCATTCTTCCATTGTATAAAGTACCAGACACCGGTCAAAAATATCTTTCTTGATCACAAAACGATCCTGCATTTCCGGCTTCATCTGTTTCTTCAATGCCGACGGAAAAAGGATCCTTCCCTTATTATCCACTTTGCAATTATACTCGCCTATAAATGTGCTCATAAGACCCGGAATTTTCAAAAAGTAAAAATAAAGAAAAATTACCACTTTTCACCACTTTCTCCCATTTTTTACCATATTGTTAATAACTTTTTTACGATAAAGTCCGGATTAATCAAATTTTCCTGAAAAGAATCAGTGATCTTACCGTATATTTTCAGATGATTTTTTAAATTTGATTTTCTAATAACTCTTACGTTGCCAAATGAGTGAAAAATCTTTGCTGATAAATGTTGAAAAGGCTATCGGAGACAAAAATCCCCGGTTATTAAAAACTCTTCCCGGTTTTATTATCCGGTATTTGAAAAAGATCATACATCAGGACGACCTTAATGAGATCATCACACGATATGCTGATAAGGAAGGGCTTGATTTTGTAAGGGGCGCCCTTGAATATATGGGAATTACCTACACGGTGGAAGGGTTGGAAAACATTCCTGAAAAGGGAAGGTTTCTTTTTGTTTCCAACCATCCGCTGGGAGGATTGGATGGCATGGTTTTTATTGAGGTGGTAGGTGAAAAATTCCGGGACGTTAAATTTCCGGTCAATGATTTTCTTCTGAATATAAAGAATCTGGATCCTATTTTTCTGCCGATCAACAAACACGGTTCCCAGAGCAGGGATGCGGTACGGGCTATTGAAGAAGCGTATGCCTCCGATGCTCAGATCCTGTATTTTCCTGCAGGCTTATGTTCAAGAAAGATCAGGGGAAAAATCATCGATCTGGAATGGAAAAAACACTTTATCTCCAAAGCCATTGAATATAAAAGAGATATCGTTCCCGTATATTTTTCAGGAAAAAATTCCGGCTTTTTTTACAACCTGGCTAATCTGCGTGTTTTCCTTGGGATAAAAAGCAATATAGAAATGATCTATCTGCCAAATGAGATGTTCAAACAACGGGGCAAGAAACTGATCCTGAAAGTGGGGGAAACGATTCCCTGGACTTTGTTTGACAAAACGCGTACTGCAAAAGAATGGGCGGATTATGTAAAGAATATTGTTTATTCTATAGGTAGTACTCTCAATAAAACAAACCATTAAATTTGTAAAAATTTACCGGCTATGGAAGATGTTATTCCTCCCGTACCTAAAGAGTTGATCTTAGAAGAGCTCACGCCTGACAAGTACATCAGGAAGACAAACAAAGGGTATAATGAAGTATATATCTTCACCTATAAGGATTCTCCCAATCTTATGCGGGAGTTGGGGCGGCTCAGGGAGATCAGTTTCCGGGAAGCCGGTGGGGGTACGGGAAAAAGTCTGGATATTGATGAATTTGATTTGGGGGATCACCCTTATAAACAGTTGATTGTATGGGATCCGTCAGCAAAGGAGATCATTGGAGGATACCGCTTTTTCATTTGTCACAGAAATACGGATCCTGCACGTTTGGCCACCTCACACCTATTCCGGTTCAGTGACAAATTTTTAAAGGAATACATGCCTCACCTTGTAGAACTGGGGCGTTCTTTTGTACAACCGGAATATCAACGGACCGGGGCACACGCCAAAAAGGGTATTTTTGCTCTCGACAACCTCTGGGATGGTTTGGGAGCAGTTGTCATAGACAATCCCGGTGTAAAATATTTTTTTGGTAAAATGACCATGTATCCCCATTTTCAAAAAAAGGCCCGTGATCTGATCCTGTACTTTCTTGACCGGTACTTTGGGGACAGGGAAGATCTTGTTATTCCGATCCACCCGATGCAGCCTGAATATGACAAAAAAGAAATGGATGCCTTGTTTTCCGGCAATAATTACCTGGAGAACTATAAGATCCTTTCCCAGCAGGTAAGGCAACTGGGAGAAAATATCCCTCCCCTTTTCAACTCCTACATGAACCTGTCGCCCACTATGAAGATTTTTGGCACGGTCATTAACTACGAATTCGGAGATGTGGAAGAGACCGGATTAATGATCACAATAAAAGACCTGTATCTGGATAAGGTAACGCGACATCTCTCTTCGTATAACGAAGATTTCAGACTGGATTAAAAGCAGTACTTAATAGGCCCTTTCATCCCGGCCTTCAATATAGTTAATGAACGACCGGTTCACCACCCTGTTTCCACCCGGGGTAGGATAATCGCCTGTAAAATACCAGTCTCCCCGGTGCCGGGGACAAGCTTTATGCAGGTTTTCTATGGTTTGATAAACAATTTTTACATCTGCTCTAACTTCCTGTGTCTTCAGCATAGAAGCAATTTTATCTGAAATCTCTTCAGGGGTAAAAGGATGATATATTTCTTTTACATAGTTAGGGATCCGCTTTCTTGGCAATTTATCCTGGTCTCTGGCTTTCAGATATACATGATTAATAATATTTTCTTTCCCGGTTTCTTTCAACAGTTCAATAGCAGCTCTGAAAGCAATAAAATCAGAAAGTTTTGCCATATCGATTCCATAACAATCAGGATATCTAATCTGGGGAGAAGAGGATACTATAATAATTTTTCTGGGGTTGAGCCGGTCGAGTATGCGGATAATGCTTTCACGCAAGGTAGTACCCCTGACAATGGAATCATCAATGACTACCAGATTGTCTTTTCCATTCCGGACAATACCATAGGTAACATCATACACATGGCCGACCATATCTTTCCGGCCGGCATCCCGGGCAATAAAAGTACGTAGTTTGATATCTTTAATGGCCACCTTTTCCACCCTCGGGCGCATTTTCATGATATTTTCCACTTCGTTTTGATCCAGCGGCAAAGGGAGTTGCATGATCCGCTGTACTTTTTCTTTATTCAGCTCATTTTCCACCCCTTTGATCATTCCATAAAATGCTGACTCAGCCGTATTTGGGATATAGGAAAAAACCGTATTCTCCAGATCATTATTCAGCACTTTCAGGATAGGCGGCACCAACAGCTCACCGAGTTTTTTTCGTTCTTTATAAATATCCGCATCACTGCCACGAGAAAAATAAATGCGTTCGAAAGAGCACGATCTGACCTGATCAACCTCACGTATCTGTTCAAAACGGGTTTTACCATTTCTTTTAATAATCAAAGCCTGTCCCGGGGGGATTTCCTTCACTTCTTCGTAGTGAACGTTCAATGCGGTCTGAATGACAGGCCGTTCGGATGCACTTACGACAATATCATCATCTTCATAATAGAATGCAGGTCGTATTCCCCAGGGATCCCGAAGCACAAAGGCATCTCCATGCCCTATCATCCCGGTGATCACATATCCTCCATCCCAATGTTTACTGGCCCTTTTAAGGATATTTGCCACATCGAGATGTTCTTCAATCAAACCGGATATATCCCGGTTATCATACCCTTCATCCTTGAATTTTCTGAACAAATTCTCATTCTCTTCATCTAAAAAATGACCTACATTTTCGAGAACGGTCACCGTATCGGAAATATCCTTTGGTGTCTGTCCTATAGCCAGGAGGCTCTGGAACAATTCATCCGTATTGGTCATATTGAAATTCCCGGCCAGTACAAGATTACGTGATCTCCAGTTATTTTCACGCATGACAGGATGAACATGTTCAATATTGTTTTTTCCAAAGGTACCATACCGCAGGTGCCCCATATATAATTCACCGGCAAAGGGAATGTTTTCCTTAGCCCAGACCGGATCATTAATTAATTCAACAGAATGATTTTTTGCAGTAAGTTTCTTATTGATCCTGGAAAAAACCGCCTGAATAGGATTGTCTGCATTGGAACGGTATCTGTATAGATATTTTTTACCGGGATCCATATCCATTTTTAAACATACAGCACCTGCCCCGTCCTGTCCCCTGTTATGTTGTTTTTCCATCAACAGATACAACTTGGTCAGGCCATATTGCCAGGTACCATAATTAATCCGGTAATATTCGAGACTTTTTTTTAGACGAATCAGCGCGATCCCGCATTCATGTTGAATTGCATCACTCATAACAAGCCCCTTTTTGATCGGTCGGATAATGGCTCAAAAATAGGTATAATAATCCAATGTCTCAGTTTAAATCAGGAAATCTGACAATATCATTTACAATAAAAGCAGTTGGATATTTGTTCTTGATTTGATGATACACTTTCAATGCATCTCTTTTTAGAACAAAATCTCCTATTCTGACCTTATAAAAGGGAGACTGATACAAAATATACACGGGATAACCGGGATAAGCAGACAGAAAATCAGCTTTTGCACGAATTGCCTGGTTTCTGGCACCAGGGCCGGAATTGAACAGGATTTGTATCCTGTAACCATCCACTCCGTTTTTTCTTTTATTTTGACTGATCTGTCTTTTCAATATATCAGTTACCCGTGCATCCTGTTTCACGGTAATAGTTCCTGTTTTCCATACATTTTCATGGGTATCAGGTAATTCCTGTGCATAGGATGCAGGCCACCAGACCAAAGCAGCCAAAAATAAAAAAACGGAAAAGCTTATGCCGGACTTAAAACCTTGCATAGGACGGATGGATACTAAGTACCGGTATCGGTGAATGATTTACCATTTCCTGGGCTTCGTTGCTCAGATACAATCTCATAGGGTTTCCACGGTGATTACTGACCATGGAAATAAGCTGTGCATCCACATGGACAGCATAGGTAAAAGTCAGCTCGGCAATATCACTTCCCTTGAACGAATCCCTCACGGTTTTGACGTTTCTTTTTTCGAGATAGTCTGCCGATTGATCGGCATATCTGTTCAGGCGGGCAATTACATCCTTATTATTGGTTTCACGCACATCAATAACATGAACTTCGGCCTTTAATGCCAGGGCCAGATCACAGGTAAAAGGCACCTTTACCCGTGTATCCATGCGTGCATCAATAGGTAGTACGATCTTTTTGATCGTTTTTTTCCGGAAACCGTGACGTATGGTCATAACCGGACAGGGAGCCTTACAGACTACCCGATAGGCATTACTTCCGACCCAGAATTCTTCAAAACCCGAAACGCCATGTGTCCCCATAATGATCATAAGGGTATGATCTTTTTCAGCCTGGTCCGTTATTCCCTTGTATATGCGTCCCTCACGGATCACATAGTCGAAAGTGCCTCCTCCTTTGTATTTGGATTTATAATCCGAAATGATCCCTTCACAAAATTCTTCCGTTGTTTTACCGTATGCTTTATCCTTTCCCTCAAGAATAAAAGGAGTATCATAATTTTTATCCTTTCGTACATGGATAATACGTAAGCTCTTTTTTAAAACATTTGCTAAATAGATCGCATGCTCCAGAGCATTTATAGAGCCTTTGGAAAAATCGACAGGGACAAGTATGTTTTGCATAATGATGGAATTTAATTGTTTGGTCAGCTATCAAAAATAGAAAATAGTTTTTACAAAATCAAGATATAGCCATTATCTGAAAACCGGCACCTCCTGTTTTTCGTCAAAATGTATCTTTTTTATTATAATTCCCGATCGTATATATAATATTCCTCTCATTTCCAGTTTAAGTCGTCTTCCGTGGAACACCGAATTCAACAGGATCCTGCCGATTTTCCCCGGATTTTCATGAGAGACTTTTACCGGTACCTTATACTCTTTTTCACTATCGGGCATAATAGTCACTTTTTCCTGCGTAGTAACCGTCCCGATTTTTTCAGATTCAACAAATACATCCGAAGACAATTTTCTTACAACGATCTTATGTGTTGTATTGTTTTCCATGTACATTTTAACATCGAGTAAAAAAAAACCATTATGAATTTCCCTGACCGTAATACCGGATACTTTTCCGGGCCTTACATCTATGTTTTCAGAACAACCGGTTATTATCAGGCCAAGGAAAAGAAGATACAAAAAAGTTTTTTCTATAGGTTTCAGCACGTTAATCATTCTTCTTCCAATGCCTGCATTAGCTCGTCGGTCATCTCCAGGTTATGATAAACATTTTGAACATCATCATCTTCTTCAAAATCTTCTACCAGCTTAAGGACTTTCATCGCTTCATCAACTTCAAGTTTTTTTGTGGTAATCGGAACACGCTCCAATTCGGCATTCTCTGCCTGAACGCCCATTTCATCAAGTTTCTTCTGGATATTTCCAAAATCTTCGAGCGGGCAGGTCACCACCAGTGTATCCCCCTCATTTTCTATCTCTTCTGCTCCCGCATCAATCAGTTCCAGCTCAAATTCTTCGGGATCAATATCCCCTTTGGGAATGGTAAACACGCCTTTTCTTTCAAAAACATATTTTAATGAGCCGTTGGTACCCAGACTGCCTCCCCGCTTGGTAAACAGTGACCGTATATTACTGACTGTCCGGTTTTTATTGTCAGTAAGACATTCAATGAATATGCCCACACCATGCGGGGCATATCCTTCAAAAGTAATTTCCTGGAAATTAGCCCCGTCAGCAGAAGCCTTGGATATAGCCCGTTCAATATTGTCTTTGGGCATATTGGCCCCTTTTGCATTCTGTATAGCCAGCCTGAGCCTGGGATTGGAAGAAGGATCAGGCCCTCCTTCACGTGTAGCTATCTGAATTTCTTTTACCAGTTTTGAGAAAATTTTTGACCGTTTGGCATCCAGGGCACCTTTTTTCCTTTTTATGGTTGACCATTTACTATGTCCTGACATAATATTCCATTTAAGTTTCGACAAAAATACAAAAAACAGCCAATAAAAAAGCCCCGGGTTTTTCGGGGCTTTTTCTTAAAAGTTAACTACAAAATCCAAAAAGGGAATTCCCAAAAATATAGTTTTGGAAATATCTTTGTTATTAATAAAAGCGAGATCGATAGAATTCTTCTCCCCTAAAAACCGGATGCCATAAGAAAAGATACCATAATAAGATTGGTTTCCTCCGACATCAGGTAGAAACCAGTTCTCAGTAACAAAAGCAATCCGTCTGGAAACCCTGGCCATCCCGGCAAGAGTAATAACCGGCTTCTTTGCAAAGTCCTTATTTACAAATCCCCATCCCAGTCCTCCTGTAACATTCAGATTGGTCGTACCATATGTGGCAAATCCGTTTAACACACCAAGACCGGTAAAACTGGCATTGTCATCATTTGAATGATTAAAATAATTTACATACAAGATATTACCCCCGGCATAAAGATTCTTATAAACCTTTGTGCTCATTTTGGGATTCAGATAAAATACATAAGGAGCCTCTTTGTCCTTGGATAATAAGGAAAACAACTCAAAACCTCCGGATAAATCCATAAAGTTCAGCGGAGCATAACTAAAGGAATTAAAAAAGACCCATACATTCTGATAGGTGGCCATCTTTTTAGGTTTCGGAATGGCTGAGTAACCCACAAGATATTTGTATGGATTGGGATTATCAAACCAAACCTTTCCTTCCTTTTTTATGTTTACACCGGAGACTTTTTTTATGGATTTTATCTTGCTTCTTTCAATGCTTACCTGTCCCATTGAAGCAGATTCAATAGTAAGTTTGCTTTCATTCATAGAAACCAGTTTTCCTGTTACCTGTGAACCATCCTGCATTGTTATCAGCAGTAAAGTCCCGGGCGAATATACAGCTTTTTGTTGAGCCTGACTATTTTCTGTTTGTAACAAAAATAAGCCGGCAAAAACCATTGCAAAAAGAATAAATTTTTTCATCGTTTTTATATTATATTTGGCTATTACAAACATGAACTTTTACGTCTTTATCTTAAAAAAGTTTCGGAAAACACTGATAAACAAACATTTTCTTTCAATTGTCACAAACAACTTTTATAAGTTGTCTCCCCTGTGCCCAATATATTTTCCAGATGGAGGAGCTTAATCAGTTCAGTGACCTCGGGTAAAACATGTATCAATTCCAGTTCGAACCGGCATGATTCAGCCTGTTTTGCCAAATTCACCAAAAAATCAAAGCCGGCACTATCAATGAAATGGATCCTCTCCAGATCAAGGGTAATCAACATATCCTCTAGGTCAGGGATCCGGCTAAGTTCATCTTTCATCTCCCGCGCAATCAGAAAACTAAAACGACTGATCCCGGGAAAGGAATACAACAGGTGATGACCGTTGATAAAATCTTTTTTTATCATAACCATATTCAATTTTGAACCCGACGAAAATAATGATTGATTATTACGTAAAACTTAAGAAAAAGTTATATTTTATCAACAATTGGAATGATTTATTCACGAAAACGAAGGTGGAGCTCATTTAATTGTTTTTGGGAAATAAAATTCGGGGCATCCGCCATCATATCGCGACCGGCATTATTTTTAGGAAAGGCAATATAATCGCGAATAGATTCTCCTCCCCCGAACAATGCCACCAGCCGGTCAAAGCCGAGGGCTATCCCTCCGTGCGGAGGAGCTCCGAAACGCAGGGCTTCCAACAAAAATCCAAACTGTGAAGCAGCCTGCTCCGGGGTAAAGCCCAACAGGCTGAGCATTCTGCCCTGCAGCTCCGTATCATGGATACGGACAGAACCGCCCCCTATCTCTACTCCATTAATGACCAGATCATAGGCATTGGCCCTGACCTTTTCAGGATGATCTTTCAGTAAAGGCAAATCTTCCGGCAAGGGTGAAGTGAAAGGATGATGCATTGCCTGGTAACGTTTTTCCTCTTCATTCCATTCCAACAAAGGGAAGTCCACCACCCATAACGGAGCAAATACGCCCTCTTTACGCATGTCTAAACGGTTCCCCATTTCCAGGCGCAATTCCGATAAAGCAAACAAGGTGCCTTGCTTCTCACCAGAGAGGATCAGCAACAGATCACCTTTACAGGTCCCGGCCCGTTCTCCCCACATCATCAAATCAGAAGCATCAAAGAACTTATCAACAGAGGATTTAACAGATCCGTCCCCTAAAAATTTCACATACACCATTCCACCGGCTCCTATTTGCGGACGCCTGACAAAATCAGTCAACTGATCCAGTTGTTTTCTCGAATAACCTGCCCCTCCAGGTACACAGATCCCTCCGATAAAACCGGCCGTGTCAAAAACACGAAACCCTCTACCCCTGGCTTCGCCGGTCAGATCATGTATCTCCATACCAAAACGGATGTCCGGTTTATCCGTGCCATATTTTTCCATTGCCTCCCCATAGGTCATCCGGGGAAATTCATCTTTGTAATGTATCCCCTGTATCGTCTCCAGCAAATATTTTATGAGTCCTTCAAATACTCTCATCACATCTTCCTTCTCCACGAAAGACATCTCGCAATCCACCTGTGTAAATTCAGGTTGTCTATCAGCCCGCAGGTCTTCATCCCTGAAACATTTCGCCAGTTGGAAATATTTATCATAACCACCGATCATTAACAACTGCTTGAATATTTGCGGTGATTGTGGCAAAGCATAGAACTGAGCCTTGTGAAGGCGGGAAGGAACCACAAAATCCCGGGCCCCTTCAGGGGTTGACCTGATCAAAGCAGGTGTTTCTATCTCAAGGAATCCTTCTTTATCCAGGTATTTTCTTATCTCCTGTGCCATCCGGTGTCTCAGGATCAAGTTTTTTTTCAGTGGTTCCCTTCTCAGGTCCAGGTACCTGTATTTCATCCGTAGTTCGTCACCGCCATCCGTTTCTTCCTCAATCGTAAACGGGGGTAAAGCAGATTTACTCAGCAGTTCAATTTTCTGCACTTCTATTTCAATATCACCGGTAACCAGATTTTTGTTTTTATTACTTCTTTCCCGCACAATACCTTCCACCCTGACAACATCTTCGCGCCCCAGGTTTCTGGCTTCCTGACACAATGCAGCATCCTGGTCCATATTAAAAACAAGCTGGGTAATGCCATATCTGTCCCGCAAATCAACAAAAGTCATACCTCCCAGATCCCGTGACCGTTGTATCCATCCGGAAAGGGTCACTTTTTCCCCGGCATCATCCAACCTCAGCTCACCACAATTGTGTGTACGGTACATAACTGAAAAATTTTGGCAAAAATACATAAATATTACGGGGATTGTTTTGTTAGTATTGGTTTTTTCTCATCTTTACCTTTACTTTATAAAAAGAACATATAATTATGACAGAAAAAAAAATACTTGATGACACCTTTTTTATGAAGGAGGCACTAAAGGAAGCACAGAAAGCGCTTGCGTCAGGAGAAATACCCGTCGGAGCAGTTATAACCTGCAATGACAGGATTGTTGCCCGCAGTCACAATCAGGTTGAAACACTGAGTGATCCCACTGCGCATGCGGAGATACTGGCTATTACAGCAGCCACCCATTACCTGGGAAGTAAATTTCTGGATAAATGCACCTTGTATGTTACGGTTGAGCCCTGCCCGATGTGTGCGGGAGCCCTTTTCTGGGCCAGAATCGGAAAAATTGTTTTTGCCACTGCAGATGAGAAAAGAGGATACCTTCATTATCATCCAAAGATCATTCACCCCAAAACAAAAGTCAAAAAGTTTGTCCTGGAGAAGGAAGCAAGAAAAATTATGGAGGACTTTTTCAAAAACAAGCGAACAGAAGAAAATTAATTACAAAATGGTATAAAAATTGTTTAACTTTATCAAGGAGAAAACCAAATTGCTCCTTGTTTAGATCTCATTAACATTAATAAATCAGTACAATGAAAAAAATATTCATTTTCTCCATATTACTTTTTGCAGGCATAGGTTCTTTCTCTTTCGGCCAGATCTATTCCACGCCAAACACAAACCCACAGATCATCAATATGATCCATCGTTCCCTGGTTATTGAAAAGGATGCTTACATTAAAGTGGAAGGGGATCCTTTTGTGGACAAGGATTTTGAAAAAGGAACGATCATATTTAAGGATTCTACCAGAGCAAGTGATATTCCTTTACGCCTGGATACCTATACGGATAATTTGCAGCTTAAAATTAATGATACCATCAAAGTGCTTTCCCCTCCTGATATAATTGATCATGCGAATTTTGGTCACAGAGAGTTTATTTATTCCCGCTTTAAAGAAGGTGCATTTTACAAAAACGGATATTTTGAAGTACTGGCACAAGGGAATTGTAAACTTCTGCTCCGCCGTGAATCAGTTATACGAAGGGAACAACTTCCGGCCAGCAATTTTGGGGGAGGGAATTACAGGGACTATTTCCGCACAACAAATACCTATTTTATAAAAAAAGATGATAATCCTGCTGTGAAAATTTCCAGGAGTAAAAAAAGTATTCTCGCAGTATTGGGTGACCATAAAAGTGATCTGGAAAAATATATCAGGGATAATCACCTTAAACTGTCGAAGGAAGATGCCCTCATCGATCTGATCTATTATTATAATTCACTTATAGCTAAACATTAAGCGGGAAATTTCAACAATGATCATATCTTTTAGTAAATAATGTCCCCATGACCATCGAAAACAAGCATCTTCATACTATTACCTGGCTGATCCAGCTTATCAGTACCATTATCTATGTAATGATCATTTACTCAATTTATCTGACCCGTTTCTATGAAAATCTGACCCCGGCAATTCATAAGGATTATTACACGGTTTTTTTCGGAATATTCTATCTCGTAGCCCTTTTTTACCCCAACCTATTGAAATATCATTATGTCTATTATTCTGATGATGGGGATAAGCTTGTTTTCAAAACTTATCCCATAGGTTTTTTCACTTCCGGAAAACAAACCTTCCGCATACCCAAAAAAGATTTTATCAGGGCCGAACTGAGGGAGAGTTTTTTCAAACTTCGCAAAGCCCTGATCATTTACCAGAAGGTAAATAACCGTACGGCAAAATACCCCCCGGTATATATTAATGGTTTACCCGGAGAAGACCAGAAAAAGATCTTATTATCTCTAACCAGGCTGATGACAGAGAAAAGTGCTGTTATACAACAGCATTAAAACATGAAAAAAATCATTCTTTTCGGGAAAAACGATTCCGTAGCTTTGTCCGGATATTAAAACGATCAAACAATGAAAACCGAAAACATCGTATCACAGCTCGGGCAAAAACATCCGGGTGAAAAGGAATATCTCCAGGCAATACAGGAAGTACTTGAATCGATTGAAGACATCTATAATCAGAATCCGCAATTCCAGTCTGCAGGCATTGTTGAACGACTGGTTGAACCTGACAGGGTGCTGACTTTCAAGGTCCCCTGGTCTGACGATGAGGGACATGTACATATCAATCTGGGTTACCGGATACAATTCAATAATGCCCTGGGTCCATACAAGGGAGGACTACGTTTTCACCCCAGTGTTAATCTTAGTATCCTCAAATTTTTGGGATTCGAACAAATCTTTAAAAATGCATTGACCACCCTTCCCCTTGGCGGGGCAAAGGGAGGAAGTGATTTCAATCCAAAGGGAAAATCCCAACAGGAGATCATGCGATTTTGTCAATCTTTTATGCTGGAATTATGGAAAGTGATCGGTCCGGAAACCGATGTCCCGGCGGGAGATATTGGAGTAGGCGGACGTGAGATCGGTTACCTTTATGGCATGTATAAAAAACTTACCCATGAACATACCGGTGTTCTGACAGGCAAAGGGCTGAACTGGGGTGGCAGCCTTATCAGGCCGGAAGCTACCGGATACGGTGTGGTTTATTTTACAAAGGAGATGCTGGCTACGCGCGGAGAAACGCTTGAAAATAAGATTGTAGCCGTTTCAGGTTTTGGAAATGTAGCCTGGGGAGCCGTCAAAAAGGCAACGGAACTCGGTGCCAAAGTGGTCACCCTGTCAGGCCCTGACGGATATATCTACGATCCGGCAGGCGTTTCAGGAGAGAAAACAGACTATATGCTTGAACTGCGTGCCAGCAATGAAGACATTGTCGAACCGTATGCCCATGAATTTGAAGGGGTGGAATTTATTCCCGGTAAACACCCCTGGGAGGTAAAGGCGGATGTGGCCCTGCCTTGTGCTACCCAAAATGAATTGAATGCAGAAGATGCCGGACATCTGATCAATAACGGATGCATTTGCGTTACCGAAGGAGCTAATATGCCTTGTACCCCCGAGGCTGTCCAGCTTTTCCACGAACACAGGATCCTGTTCTCACCCGGAAAAGCTTCCAACGCCGGAGGCGTAGCTACATCCGGTCTGGAAATGTCACAAAATGCACTGAAAATGAACTGGACGGCACGCGAAGTAGATGACCGCCTGCATCAGATCATGGGAGATATTCACCACGCCTGCGTAAAGTATGGAAAACAACCTGACGGTTATGTTGACTATGTTAAAGGAGCGAATGTTGCCAGTTTTCTGAAAGTAGCCAACGCCATGCTGGACCTGGGGGTGCTATAATATTTTATGGACTTACTTACCTACCAAATCGCACTAAGCCTGTTGCCAGGGATAGGATCAATACGGACACGATCCATTCTGGCTCATGTTGGTTCGGCTGAAAAATTCTTTCATGAAAAAAACATAAACCTTGAAAAGATCCCGGGCATAGGTCATCAACTGGCTACCCGTTCATTACGTGAAGAAGCGCTGAGAACAGCAGAAAAAGAACGGGAGTTTATAGAAAAAAACCATATTCATACGGCTTACTTTCTTGATGACAATTATCCCCTGCGATTAAAACAGTGTGAAGATGCACCGGTGATTATTTATTCCCGTGGAGATACAGATCTGGATGCCGGGAAGATCATCAGTATTGTAGGAACAAGACACGCTTCCACTTATGGTATTGACCATTGCAAAAAGATTGTGGAAGAACTGGCTGCCGCTTTTCCTGATCTGTTGGTTGTGAGTGGCCTGGCATACGGTATAGACATATGCGCCCATAAAGCAGCTTTGAAAAACGGTCTGCAGACGGTGGCAGTTCTGGGGCATGGCCTGCATATGATCTATCCGGCAATTCATAGACAGATAGCCCGCGAGATAGAACTTCAGGGAGCCCTTGTCACTGAATTTTCAACTGCCCATACCCTCGATAAAGGCAATTTTATTGCCCGGAACCGGATAATTGCCGGTTTGGCGGATGCCACGCTGGTTGTAGAATCCGCTGAAAAGGGAGGTGCTCTGATCACTGCCGATCTGGCCAATTCATACAACAGGGATGTATTTGCCTTGCCCGGAAGGGCCTCCGATACCTTCTCAAAAGGATGTAATCAACTCATAAAAAGAAACCTGGCTGCTCTTGTAGAAACAGGTAACGATATTGCCTATTTTCTGGGATGGGAGGCAACACCTCCCTCCAATAAAGATGTTCAAAAAGAACTTTTCCCGAACCTGAATGATGAAGAACAAAAGTTACTGAACATCATCAAGGAACATGGAGAACTTTCCGTTGACCAACTCTCCATCCTGTCAGATCTGCCGGTAAGTAAAACCTCCTCACTCCTGTTAAACCTTGAATTTACCGGGCTGATCAAAATTCTTCCTGGCAATATGTATCGTTATCTGGCATAAAAATTTATTTATCGATATATGAACCCGTTAAAAATATGTTATTAAACATTTCTAATGTTTGCATGCATTATCTATCTATTTTTCAATAACTTTTATTCAAAGGAAAAGAATGATGCTTAAAATCATATTTTAATATGCAAAAAATGAATATGTTTGCATAAAATAGATTATTAACCACTTAAAATCAGCACATTATGGACAAACGAGTAGAACAATTTTTAGCGCAGGTAATAGCCAGGAACCCCGGGGAAAAAGAATTTCACCAGGCGGTAATGGAAGTATCCGAATCGTTGATTCCATATATTGAAGAAAACCCAAAGTACAAGCAGGCCAAAATACTGGAACGGATAGTAGAACCGGAGCGTGTAATCCTGTTTCGTGTACCCTGGGTTGATGATAAGGGAGAGATCCAGATCAACAGGGGATACCGTATAGAAATGAACAGTGCTATTGGTCCCTATAAAGGGGGACTCCGTTTTCACCCCACTGTTTATCTGGGTATTCTCAAATTTCTGGCTTTTGAGCAGGTATTTAAAAACTCTCTGACCACCCTGCCGATGGGAGGAGGAAAAGGAGGATCAGATTTTGATCCAAAGGGAAAATCCGATAATGAAGTTATGCGCTTCTGTCAAAGCTTTATGACAGAGCTTTTCCGGCATATTGGTCCCAATACGGATGTCCCTGCAGGAGATATTGGCGTTGGTGGCCGGGAAATAGGTTATTTGTTCGGTCAGTATAAAAGACTGAAAAATGAGTTTTCCGGGGTTCTTACCGGTAAGGGTCTGGAATGGGGAGGCAGTCTCATCCGTCCCGAGGCCACAGGTTACGGGACTGTATATTTTGCTGAAGAAATGCTAAATACCAAAGGAGAATCCATGAAGGGGAAAACCGTTGCTATCTCCGGTTCAGGCAATGTTGCCCAGTATGCTGTTCAAAAAGCCAACGAGTTGGGAGCCAAAGTCGTCACCCTTTCTGATTCCAGCGGATACATATATGACCCCGACGGGATCAACCAGGAAAAGTGGGAGTTTGTCATGGAACTAAAGAATATTCGCCGCGGCAGGATCAGGGAATATGCTGAAAAATACGGGGTGGAATATCATGAAGGCGAACGTCCCTGGAGCGTTCCCTGTGATGTAGCCCTGCCTTGTGCTACCCAAAATGAGATCTCCGGGAAAGAAGCCGAAACCCTGATAAAGAATGGATGTATATGTGTAACGGAAGGGGCCAATATGCCCAGCACACCCGAAGCTATCGAAGTGTATCTGAAAAACAAAATTCTGTATGGCCCCGGGAAGGCTGCCAATGCCGGCGGCGTAGCTGTATCCGGACTGGAAATGAGCCAAAACTCACTCCGTCTTACCTGGACCCGTGAAGAAGTAGATTCCCGGCTTAAAACCATTATGCAGGATATCCATAGTACCTGTGTTAAATACGGGAAGGAAAAAGACGGACATGTCAATTATCTTAACGGTGCCAATATCGGAGGTTTTGTAAAAGTGGCCGATGCTATGCTCGCACAGGGAATCGTTTGATAACGGTATTATTTTATTTTTAACAAAAAGGGGCAAATGCCCCTTTTTTATATTTTTGTCCGCTGTAAAATACCTATTATATATAATATGTACCTAACAGATACCCATACCCATCTTTATTTGCCCGAATTTGATCATGACCGGCGTGAGGTTATAGACAGAGCTGTACGAGCAGGGGTGAAAAAAATGTTTCTTCCCAATATTGATCTTTCGACCCTCAACCCTATGTTAAAACTGGTCAGTGATTTTCCCTCTTACTGTCATCCTATGATCGGCCTGCATCCCACATCTGTAAATGAGGATTATAAACAGGTACTGGAGGAAATGCAACATCATCTGCAGG
Source organism: Bacteroidales bacterium (assembly GCA_015486185.1). Classification (GTDB taxonomy): domain Bacteria; phylum Bacteroidota; class Bacteroidia; order Bacteroidales; family VadinHA17; genus DRPN01. The sequence goes on from WFSC01000175.1 coordinate 18,137, forward strand.
CAGGTTCTTTCACCGGTATCGGAGAAATAGGAATCGATCTTTATTGGGATAAAACATTTAAAAAAGAGCAAACAGAAGCCTTTGCCCGACAGATACAATGGGCTATTGACTATGATCTGCCGGCGATCATTCATTCCCGTGAGTCGTTACCATTGATTTTCTCCGTCCTGGATGATTTTTCTCATCCTCCGCGGGGTATTCTGCATAGTTTTACAGGCTCCGCCGAACAGGCCAAATATGCTTTGGAAAAGGGATTTTTCCTTGGCATAGGAGGCATCGTTACCTTCAAGAACTCCAACCTGAAAAACATACTCCTGCCACTGGGACCGGATCATCTGGTACTGGAAACAGATGCTCCTTTTCTGGCACCCGTTCCCAAAAGAGGAAAACGCAATGAAAGTAGTTTCCTGGTTTATACGGCCCGTTTTCTGGCCGATCTGTTCAACGTAAAATCAGAAAAACTGGCAGAGATAACCACAGAAAATGCATTGAAGTTATTTAAGGTAGAAATGTAAAACATTCATGGTCAAATTCGGACAAATAAAAATAATTGCCCAAAATATACATTAGCATGAAGAGTAAAAAGCGTTCCATATTATTGATTTATACAGGAGGGACCATTGGAATGGTAAATGATCCGGTAACAGGACGGCTCAGACCTTTGGATTTTGAACATATTCTGAACCAGATTCCGGAATTAAACCAGTTTGATTGTCAAATTGATACCCGTACTTTTGACCCGGTGGTTGATTCTTCAGAAATACAACCCGCATTCTGGATACAGCTCATCCGGATGATAAAAGACAACTACGATATATACGACGGATTTGTCATACTTCACGGCACGGATACAATGGCTTATACGGCATCAGCCCTTTCCTTTATGTTACAAAACCTTCAAAAGGCTGTGATACTTACAGGAGCACAGCTTCCCATCGGGACATTACGCACCGACGGGAAGGAAAATCTTATTTCTGCCATTGAGATAGCGGCTTCGGTGGATGAAAAGGGATACCCCATGGTACCTGAAGTTTCTGTGTATTTTGAGTACAAATTGTTCAGGGGAAACCGGACCACCAAATACAATGCAGAAACCTTTAATGCATTCATTTCTCCCAACTATCCCTTACTGGCAGAGACCGGAGTACATATTCATTACAATTTGGATGCAATCCGGAAGGTTCAGCCATCAGAAACATTAGTGGCAGCTACTCATTTGGATACCCATGTGATGTTTCTCAAGATCTTTCCCGGATTATCCACACAGACCATCAGGGAAATAATAAAGTTCTCCACGCTAAAGGCACTGATTCTGGAGACATATGGCGCCGGTAATGCACCTACTGACCCTGTATTTTTATCTCTTTTAAAAGAATTTATTGATCGTGGGGGGATCATACTTAATATCTCTCAGTGCAGGGCCGGGTCAGTGGATATGGATCAGTATGAGACAGGGCATAAATTAAAGGAAACGGGCGTCATTGGGGGGAAAGACCTAACTTCAGAGGCAGCCCTTACTAAAATGATGTATGTCCTTGGGCTGAATATATCTCTGGAAAATAAGAAAAATATATTGCAAAAACCAATTTGCGGAGAAATGCGTGAATAATTTAACTTTTTTTTGTATTTTGCGCCCTCAAAAGATGATACTGCTTTTCATACATGTCCGGAGAGGTGACCGAGTGGCCGAAGGTGCACGCCTGGAAAGCGTGTGTGCTGTGTGGAACAGTACCAAGGGTTCGAATCCCTTCCTCTCCGCAATAATATAAAATACGCGATATAATATATAAAAAAAAATATTGGAATTCTAAAATAAATTTTAATACTTTGCACCACAAAGATTTCGTTATTAACTAAAAAGTACATGTTCATTATGAAAAAACTATTTGCATTTGTTGCGGTCATCGGGATGCTGGGATTGGGAGCATCCAGTCTTGCTGTTGCTCAGAGTGAGCCTAACAGTGACACAACCAAAGTCGTTCAAAACGACTCTGCTTCTGTTGACACCACTCAAAAAGCTGTTACGCCGGCAAGCAGTGAAAAACAACAGGGTGGAAATCAACACGTTTTGTTAAACCAAATCAAAGCCAAATTTATCGAAGGGGGTGCCGGCTTTATGGGTTCTATCCTTCTGACCCTTATTTTTGGTCTTGCTTTGGTTATTGAAAGAATTATTTACCTGAATCTGGCAACAACCAATACTACTAAATTGCTCAAGAATGTGGAAGATGCCCTTGAGTCTGGTGGGGTTGAAGCTGCCAAAGAAGTTTGCCGGAACACGAGGGGGCCGGTTGCCAGCATCTTTTATCAGGGGCTTGAGCGGGCCAACGAAGGAATTGAGATGGCAGAAAAAGCTGTGATTTCCTATGGAAGCGTCCAGATGGGCCTGTTGGAAAAAAACCTTTCCTGGATCTCACTCTTTATCGCCATTGCCCCAATGCTTGGATTTATGGGAACAGTTATCGGGATGATCGATGCTTTTGATAAGATTCAGGTTGCCGGAACAGTATCTGCCCAATTAGTTGCAGGTGGTATCAAGATTGCTTTGATCACCACGGTGTCCGGTCTGATTGTGGCTATTATCCTCCAGGTATTCTACAATTATATCTTGTCTAAGATTGATAGTATTACCGTTAGTATGGAAGATGCTTCCATCTCACTTATTGATATTCTGGTTAGACACAATGCTAAAAATCAAAAATAAGAGGGTAAATTATGTCTGGAACACTTAAATTAGTTGTAAAGATCATACTATGGGTCATCATGGGTATTTCCATTGTCCTGCTTGGCTGGTTCTATTTCGGGCCTGACGTACCCGGCACAAAAGGAACCACCCTGGAAGAACCCGTAGCTACAAATGCTTCACTATGGTGGTCATACATCCTTTTCGGACTCGCTGTAGTGATAACATTGGGCTTTTCGTTCCTGAATATCTTCAAAAACCCACAAGCCCTGAAACGGGCGGCAGTGTCCCTTGTTATTATAGCTGCCCTGATCGTTATCTCCTATTTCCTGGCTTCCGATCAAATCCTGAATATGCCGGGATATGAAGGAAATGGCAACACCCCCGGCGTATTAAAATGGGTTGGAACGGGACTGATCACTACCTACCTGCTCTCAGGAATCGCTGTCTTGGCAATACTTTATGTGGAAATTGCCAAATTATTTAAATAACTTTTTTACTTTTAAGTTGGATCTGAACCATGGCACGTAAGCTACAACCGATCAATGCGGGATCAATGGCCGACATAGCGTTCCTTCTGTTGATTTTTTTCCTGGTGACCACGACAATGGATGTGGATACAGGGTTAATGAGAATGCTCCCGCCCATGCCGGAGAAAAATCAAAAGAAAAATCAGGATAAGATCAAGGAAAGGAATGTCTTTGTTGTCCTGATCAATAAAAATAATGAATTACTCGTCCAGGGAAAACGGATGGATATTCATCAACTGCGTCAGGCAGCCAAGGAATTCATTGCCAATCCGGACAATAAAGACAATCTGCCCGAAAAAGTTTGGAAAGATATCCCATATTTCGGCCATGTGTTCGTTACGAGAAATCCGGTTATTTCATTGCAAAATGACCGGGGGACTTCGTATGGAACTTATATAAAAGTTCAAAATGAACTGATTGCTGCCAAAGATGAGCTGAGGAATGAGCTGGCCCAGTCAAAATTCGGTATGAATTATGATGACCTGGACAAAGACAGACAGAATGCTATCAAAAAATATTATCCGGCAGCTATCTCTGAAGCTGAACCTAAAAATGTTGGAGGAGGAAAATAATTATGAGATCAAAATTCCGCCCAAATGAAGGAGAACGTGAAGTCGGTCAGATCAACACCGCTTCCCTGCCTGATATTATTTTTATGCTCCTGTTCTTCTTTATGGTTACTACGGTGATGCGGGAAGTTGACCTGAAAGTTAATATCCGTGTTCCGGAAGCCACCGAAGCAAAAAAACTGGAGAAAAAATCTTTGGTTTCATATATTTATGTTGGAAAACCTCTTCCCCGTTTTCAGGCTAAATTTGGTACCGAACCCCGTATTCAGTTAAATGATCAATTCAGAACAGTCAATGACATTGAAGATTTTATCGCCCAGGCAAGAGACCAGTTAAATGAAGCTGACCGCAACAAATTAACGGTTTCCCTGAAAGTGGATGAAAACACGAAAATGGGAGTAATCACTGATATTAAACAGGCACTTAGACGAGCGAATGCCTTGAAAATCAACTACTCTTCCATAAAAACGAAGAAGTTGAAATAATGAATATATACTTAAAAAAAGCCTGTGATATATCACAGGCTTTTTTTTTGTGATCCCGGCGGGACTCGAACCCACAACCTTCAGAACCGGAATCTGACATTCTATCCAATTGAACTACGGGACCAGTATAATCCGGAAGGCAAATTTAATAAAAATTATTGATGAACTTTTTCTATTTTCGCACTCTGCTAATAAAACATACGGACATGGAATATAATTTCAGGAAAATAGAGAAAAAATGGCTGGACTATTGGAGAAAAAACAAAATCTATAAAACAAACGAAGACCCGTCCAAACCTAAATATTATGTTCTGGATATGTTTCCCTATCCCTCCGGTGCAGGACTTCATGTAGGGCATCCTTTGGGATATATTGCTTCTGACATTTATGCCCGTTATATGAGGCTGAAAGGATATAATGTATTACATCCTATGGGATTTGATGCTTTCGGACTTCCGGCTGAACAATATGCAATTCAGACCGGGACACACCCGGCAGTTACTACCGAAAAAAACATTCAAAAGTATAGAGAACAACTTAATCAACTGGGATTTTCCTTTGACTGGGATCGCGAAGTGGTCACTTCCGATCCTGCTTATTACAAATGGACCCAGTGGACCTTTATTCAGCTTTTCAAATCCTGGTACAATCAGGACAGCGATAAAGCAGAACCCATAGAGCAACTGATCAAAATATTTGAGAAGGAAGGAAATGTAAATATCAAAGCTGCCTGTTCACCTGTAAGCAGCTTCTCCGCTAATGAATGGAAAGGCTTTTCAGAAAAAGAAAAACAGGAAACGCTCATGAACTACCGGCTGGCTTACCTTTCAGATACCTGGGTAAACTGGTGTCCCGCCCTTGGTACTGTGCTGGCTAATGATGAGGTTAAAGACGGATATTCCGAGCGGGGAGGATATCCGGTGGAACGAAAAAAAATGAGGCAATGGTTTCTCCGAATTACCGCTTATGCCCAGCGCCTGCTCGACGGACTTGAAACCATTGACTGGACCGAATCTATCAAAGAGGTACAAAGAAACTGGATCGGCCGCTCTGAGGGAGCTGTTGTGTTTTTTAATATCGACAACCATCAGGAAAAAATAGAAATATTTACCACCCGCCCGGATACCCTCTTTGGTGCCACATTTATGGTGCTGGCTCCTGAACATCCTTTTATAACCTCCATTACAACCAGCGATCACCGTGAGGAAGTAGAAGAATACGTAAAAAAAGCGATTAACCGCTCTGAAAGGGACAGAATTGCCAATGTAAAAAAAGTATCCGGCGTTTTCACCGGTGCATATGCCATTAATCCTGTTAATAATAAGAAAATACCCATTTGGGTAGCTGAATACGTTCTGGCAGGATACGGAACCGGGGCTATCATGGCTGTTCCAGGTCATGATTCAAGGGATTTCACATTTGCACGCCATTTTCATCTACCCATCATCCAGGTAGTAACCACCCAAAAAGGAAAACAGGAGGATCCGTCTGCCTGGGATGATTCCTATGATTCAAAAGAAGGATATATGATCAACTCCGGGTTCCTGGATGGCTTATCAGTAAAGGAATCCATCCCTGCCATTATTAATTTTCTGGAAAAAGAAAAAAGAGGTTATGGAAAAATTAATTATCGTCTGCGGGATGCTATCTTCAGCCGTCAGCGGTACTGGGGAGAACCCTTCCCTGTTTACTACAAAGACGGAATGCCTTATCCCCTGGATGAAAGTCTGTTACCTTTAGAACTCCCGGAAATAGATAAATATCTTCCTACCGAAACAGGAGAGCCGCCGTTGGCAAGGGCCAAAAACTGGAAATCACCCGATGGTTATCCACTGGAGACCAATACAATGCCTGGTTTTGCAGGCTCCAGCGGCTACTATTTGCGTTATATGGATCCCCACAATGACAGGGAATACTTCTCACCTGAAGCTGTCCGGTACTGGAAAAATGTGGATCTTTATATAGGAGGTGACGAGCATGCAACAGGGCATTTGATCTATTCCCGCTTCTGGAATAAATTTCTTTATGATCTTGGTTTGTCAGTGGAAGAAGAACCTTTCCGTAAGCTTATCAACCAGGGAAAGATACTTGGCAGATCCAACTTTGTTTACCGTGTTAACCTGGAAAAATATGCCGAATATCTTTTATGGGAGAGGATGAAACAAATCGGCCTGGCGGAACATGTCATCAGAAACTACCGGGACGGAAACAGACGCTTTGATTTTTATGATGAAAAAGACAATCTGATCATCGAGATAAAAAGCCGGGAAAAGCTCGAGAAACTGGAAAGTTACTATACAAAATATATTAAAAATACCGGGAAAAAACTTTTGCTTGTACCTATCGCAGACATCATCGAGTTAACAGACGAAGTGCTGGAAGAAACAAAAAAGGCCATTGAGGAAACTGCCGAAGGAGGTCTTATCTTCGACAAGCACAGAATCAGGGAACTGCACCCTGTTTTTGTTTCAAAAAATATTAAAGATCGCGAATTATTTTCAACCCCGTTACACGTAGATATCAATCTGGTTCATAACGACGAACTGGATATTGAAGCTTTCAGAAAATGGAGGCCTGAGTTCAAGAATGCCAGGTTTATCCTTGAGGACGGGAAATACATTTGCGGATGGGATATTGAAAAAATGTCAAAATCAAAACACAATGTTCAAACCCCCGATGAACTGGTAGATAAATACGGAGCCGATGTACTGCGGATGTATGAAATGTTCCTGGGGCCTATAGAACAGTCTAAGCCATGGGATACCAACGGAATAGAAGGGATATCCAGATTCACCAGGAAGCTCTGGAGATTATTTCATAACGATGAAAATAAGTTCACTGTAACCGAGGAAAAACCCACGGAAGAAGAAGTAAAGATCCTTAACAAAACCATCAAAAAAGTGCGGGATGACATCGAAAGATTATCTTACCATACCGCGGTAAGCTCTTTTATGGTATGTACCAACGAACTTACAAACCTGCATTGCAATAAAAGGAATATCCTCGAACCGCTGGTTATTCTTATTTCTCCTTTTGCCCCCCTGATGGCGGAAGAGTTATGGGAACAATTGGGACATGAGCCCAGTGTGAGTTTTGCCGCTTTGCCTGATTATGATGAGTCTTACCTGACAGAAGACGCCTTTGAATATCCGGTTTCCTTCAATGGGAAAATGCGCTTTAAGCTACCCCTTCCGGTTGATGTTTCCCGGGAAGAAGCAGAAAAAGCCGTGATCAGTGCACCACAGGCACGGAAATGGATTGAGGGAAAGACGATCCGGAAAATCATCTTTGTTCCAAGGCGAATCATCAATATTGTAGTAAGCTGAGAAAAATTTATTTTTCAAAGCTGTCCAACAACGATTCAACTACCCGGGGAAAATGTTCATACTCCAGCTCATGGACCCGCTGTGCCAGGGTTTCCGGTGTATCATCAGACAACACAGGACATTCTGCCTGAAAAATAATGTCACCATTATCATATTCTTCATTCACATAATGAATGGTAATGCCTGATATTTTTTCATGATTACGGATTACGGCTTCATGCACATGATGCCCGTACATTCCCTTTCCCCCGTATTTTGGTAACAGGGCCGGATGGATATTCACGATCCTTCCCGGATAAGCCTGAAGAATTTTCTTTGGCACCAACCAGAGAAAACCGGCAAGAATAATGAAATTCACCTGATTATTCTGTAAATCCTTCAACACACGATTTTCTTTCAGATCATCACGGTTAAATATCCTGTACGGCACATTTAACCGGCGCGATCTTTCTATAACATATGCCTCCGGATTGTTAGAAAGTATCAGTACAACTTTCTTATTGAACGTTTTGTTAAAATGTTCGATTAAGTTTTGCGCATTAGTACCCGACCCTGAAGCAAATATGGCTATTCTCCATTCTTTCCTCATTTTTTGATACTTATAAGTTTTACAGATATCAAATTAATTACTTATCTTACGGTATGTTTTATCAGGTAAAGTAAAAAAATATATATTTGTTTGAAAAATTTTATTGAAATACATTTCTTTGCACCGGATTCTTAAAAACTATTAATCGTAACTAAAAACTTAAAATTATGTCAGACATTGCATCAAAAGTAAAGGCGATTATCGCTGACAAACTGGGAGTTGATGAAAGTGAAGTAACTCCTGAAGCCAGTTTCACCAACGATCTGGGAGCTGATTCTCTTGACACGGTAGAACTGATCATGGAATTTGAAAAAGAATTCAACATCGGGATACCTGATGATCAGGCTGAGAATATCTCAACGGTAGGGGAAGCCATCAAGTATATTGAAGAAAATGTAAAATAGAAAAGCATGGCCTTAAAACGTGTAGTAGTTACAGGGTTGGGAGCACTGACCCCTATAGGAAAAAACGTGCCGGAATTTTGGGAAGCATTGGCTAATGGAGTGAGTGGCTCCAACCTTATTACACGTTTTGATACAGAAAAATTCAAGACTCACTTTGCCTGTGAGATAAAGAATTATGATCCTAAAGATCATTTTGACCGGAAGGAGTTACGCAAACTTGACCTTTTCTGTCAATTTGCATTGATCTCAGCAGATGAAGCTATCCGGGACGCAAATATTGAGACAGATAAGGTGGACCATAATCGTATTGGGGTAATCTATGGTTCTGGAATCGGCGGACTTCAGACATTTTATGAAGAGATTCGTTCTTTTGTTCAGGGGGATGGGACTCCGCGTTTCAGCCCTTTCTTTATTCCGAAGATCATTTCTGACATTGCCGCTGGCCATATTTCTATAAAATATGGTTTCAGAGGACCCAATTTCGCTACGGTTTCAGCCTGTTCTACTGCAGCCAATGCCATAATCGATGCCTATAACTACATCCGCCTTGACAAGGCAGATATATTTGTTACCGGCGGTGCTGAAGCTCCTGTAAACAGAGTCGGTGTCGGAGGCTTTAATGCCATTATGGCTATCAGCACCAATAATGATGAATACAAGACCGCTTCCCGTCCCTTTGACAAAACCCGTGATGGTTTTGTAATGGGAGAAGGTGCCGGCACATTGGTCCTGGAAGAGTTGGAACATGCCAGGGCACGGGGAGCCAAAATCTATGCTGAACTGGCAGGGGCGGGCTTATCAGCAGATGCCTATCATATTACAGCTCCTCACCCGGAAGGACTGGGAGCTGCACTGGTAATGGAAGGAGCCCTGAAGGATGCAAATATGACCCCCCGGGACATTGACTATATCAATGTTCACGGAACCGCCACTCCTTTGGGCGATCTTTCCGAGATACAAGCTATTGAAAAGCTTTTTGGTGAACATGCCTATGAAATAAGTATCAGCTCCACAAAGTCCATGACCGGTCATCTGCTGGGTGCCGCAGGAGCCGCCGAAGCAATCGCAAGTATTATGGCTATTCAAAAAGGGATTATACCTCCTACCATCAATCACTTTGTCGATGATCCGGCATTCAATCCAAAACTGGATCTTACATTTAATAAAGCAAAGAAAAAGAAGGTTAACGTAGCACTCAGTAATACTTTCGGATTTGGCGGACATAATGCTTCCATTATCTTTAAAAAATTTGAGTCTTAACTGGTGTTTGGCTTATCTTCGAAAAAAATTAACCCCCTTTTGCCTCATCAAAAGGGGTTTTATATGCAAATCAAAAAACTGATCTCTTATCCGCCCCGGGATATCACCCTGTACCAGATCGCTTTCGTAACCCGCTCTCATTCCATTCCCGTCTCAGGTCAGATCATCAACAACGAAAGGCTGGAATTTCTGGGTGATACCATTATCAGCACTATCATCTCAGAATATTTATACCGGCTATATCCCGAAAAAACCGAAGGAGAACTATCCATCCTGCGTTCCAAGATTGTCAATGGACATTCCCTGAACCGGATTGCCCTCGACCTTAAACTGGACCAACTTGTACAATACACTTTCTATTCCGAGAATCAGCATAAACATATTTTTGGAGATGTATTTGAAGCTTTTATCGGGGCTATGTTCCTGGACCATGGATATAATAAAACCCGCCAATACTTTCTTCGGGTCCTTTTTGACAAATACATCGATATTCATCAGATCCTCCATGAAGACCAGGATTATAAAAGTCTGATGATCATATGGGCACAGAAAAATCACAAGAAAATATTTTTTGTCACCAACGAAACCCGCACGGCACATAATAAAAAAATATTTAGCTCTCTGGTGCAAACCAATCGTGATATTCTGGCCGAGGGAACCGGTTACTCAAAGAAAGAAGCAGAACAAAATGCCGCTAAGAAAGCATATTATAAGATACGTAAATGACAAAACAGCATTGTTGACCTTTAGATTGATACATGATGCCAAAGACCAGGAAACACAGGCTTCTGCTTGAACCAGATCAAAACTTTCTGTTAATAGCCATTGCCTCTCATGAGAAGGGATATCATCTAAGCTGGATCTTAAACAAGGAAACAGGAAGCCATTTTATCCGCTCTTCCGATTTCCGGATTGACCGGAAAAATACGCCTCTTTCATTCCCTGTATTTGGCTGGGAAGATAAAAATAAATTGTTGAGCTATCATCTCATTGCAAACCGCTCAGAAAATGGGTTTTTATTCGACGATCTGAAAAATATTGATTTTTTCCTTCATATTTCTCCTGATCCGGGAGAATCCTTTGCCCGGGAACTGCAAGATCAATTAAAGACCCTCCCTGTTATCTATACCTGTTTTCCTATTGATACCAAAAAATATCCTTCTGCCGGTATGTTACAATTCGATTAATATATACCATTGCCTGATCCACAGTGATACAAAAGCCAGTGGAAATGGAAGCAAAAAAAAGCAGGTGATGTTTCACCTGCTTTTTCCGTATTAACCCTTTTATTAACCTAAACCAAAAACCTACTGCTTTTGTTCTTTATAAAATTATCAAATTCCGTGCCAAAAATCGTTTTTCTTAAAATATCTGCTTTCTTTGTTTAATTAACGTTAATTTTAATAAATTGTTGCAAAAATCTTCTTTATTTTTTAACACCACAAAGATAAATCAGGTATCCGTTAAGAAGGGTTAAAGGATGTTAAATAGTGTTAAAAGATCAGAGGTGATGGGGGAAAGAACTATCTTTGTAAGGCTATGAATAAAAAGGTTATATGGATATTGACCGGTATAATGGGGGTAGGAATGCTGGCACTTGTCATAATACAGACCTACTGGTTAAATCATGCAATGAGGGTAAAAAGTCATCAATTTAAACAAACGGTAAATGAAGCTTTTCATGAGGTAATTGCCCAGCTTGAAAAAAATGAAATATACAACATCGTAATCCGTGAGATCAATATTGAATCGTCCGACTCAGGCACCCTGGTCTTCCCCATGGGAAACAATTCCTCAAACAATAATTTCCCCGGCATGGATACCCTGCTGTTGAAGGGACGGATCAATGGGATATTGAATGAAACCGGAGAGAACGGCAAAGTAGATAATCAGTTTGATCGCACTTTGATGATAAAACATATCCTTGAAAAATTATCAAAGAAACCCCCTGACATTCAGGATCGCATCAATCCTGTTGAGCTCTTTTACCTTATCAAAAAAACCCTGAGGAAATACGGGATCAGCCAACCTTTTGAATTTGCGATAAAGAAAGATCAAACCGATATTGTGTACAGAACCCCGGGTTATACCGAGAAACATAAGTTTGTCAATACTTTTGAACAAACCCTGTTCCCTAACGATATTGTTAACCAGAAAAATTCACTTGTTTTGTACTTCCCTGATGAACATAAATATCTGGTCCGGTCTTTAGGCTGGATCGGATATTCCTCCGTAGCGTTGACCTTTTTTTTCCTTGTGGTATTCCTTGGAACGTTGTATATCATTATGAGACAAAAAAGAATATCGGATATCAAAACTGATTTTGTCAATAACATGACGCATGAACTTAAAACCCCTATCTCGACCATTTCACTGGCATCACAGATGCTGAAAGATAAAAGTATCTCCAATAATGATAAAAATATTGACCATATAGCCGGCGTTATTGAAGATGAAACCAAAAGACTGAGTCACCAGGTGGAAAAAGTTCTGCAGATGGCCGTTTTTGAACGAGGACGGGTAAAACTTAACCGTAAAGAAACTGATATTCATGCCATTATTAAAAATGTTATCCAAAACTTTTCCATACGCATCCAGAATAAGAACGGAAAGATCGTTTATGATCTCAATGCTAAACGGTCAACCGTTTTCATCGACGAAGTCCATATTACAAATGTTCTTTCCAATTTGGTGGACAATGCCATTAAATATAGTATGGAGGCGCCTCTGATCTATATTAAGACAGAAAATAATGAAAAAGGAATACTTATTTACGTCCGGGATAACGGCATCGGATTATCAAAGGAACATTTGAAAAAAATATTTGATCAGTTCTATCGTGTCCCGACAGGGAACATTCATAATATAAAAGGGTTTGGACTGGGACTAAGCTATGTCAAAAAGATCATTGAAGAACACGATGGGACAATCACTGTGGAAAGCATGATAAACAAAGGAACCACCTTTACTATATTTTTACCTTTTACATAAAATTAAAAAATATATCATGGATAAGATCCGTATTTTACTGGCAGAAGATGATGAAAATCTTGGTACATTACTAAAGGAATACCTGCAGGCCAAGGGTTATGAAACCGACTTATATCCCGATGGAAGCCATGCATATAAAGGATTTATTACCGATCATTATGATCTCTGTTTACTCGATATTATGATGCCGGTAAAAGATGGTTTTACGTTGGCAAGGGAGATCAGACAGTTAAATTCGGACATACCCATCATTTTTTTGACGGCTAAGTCGATGAAGGAAGATGTATTTGAAGGATTCCGTATTGGTGCCGACGATTACATCACCAAGCCTTTCAGTATGGAAGAATTGCTTTTCCGTATTGAGGCTATCCTGCGCAGAACAAAATCCGGCCAGGTAGAGAACCAGGATCAGTTTAAGATCGGAAAGTATCTTTTTGATGCGAACAAACAGGAACTTACTTTTGGAAATCAGGTGCAGAAAATGACCACCAAAGAATCGGAACTGCTCCGGTTGCTTTGTAATAACAAAAATAAGATCCTCGAACGGAATTTTGCCTTGCGCACCATCTGGATGGATGATAATTATTTCAATGCCAGAAGCATGGATGTATATATCACCAAGTTAAGAAAATATCTTAAAGAGGATCCGTCCGTTGAGATCATCAATATTCACGGAAAAGGATATAAGCTGATCTGTTGAGTTGTTTTTTTGATCTGTCAGATCTGTTTACAGCACTTTTATCAATTCCGATTTACTGGTTAATTTCCCCTTTTTATTAAAATTTTCCGATTTTACGGTACCAATATCCCTGGTGTACCACACAATGCTTTTCCCATGGGTTCTCACAAATCCGGCCTTTCCTTCCAGATCATAGGTAACTTTAAAGCAATTGTAAGTGCCGGCAGGGGTTGTAACTTTCTCAAATCCTTCGATTTTTCTGTTCCGCAGGTAGGAACTGACAGTGATAAGTTTTACCCCGTTATTGGTCACTACGGCAACCACACTGGCATCCGGCAGTGACATTCCGGCTTTGGGATGAGCAGGCAACTCGATATTTTTCGTTTCCACTTTTATGTCCATTCCTTTATATTTATCAAGACCCAGTTGGGACAGATAGGCCCTCATATCAATATAAAAACTATCTCCCCTGCAGTAAAAATCAAGAAGAACGGTATCTGTTGCCGGATGTTCGGGCGTTTCAACCCATTCTCTTGTCCGGATCTTAAGTCCCTGCTCCGTCTGCTCGGTTTTCATTACCTGATAAGTCATTCTTGAGGTAGGTTTCCCTTTTGCATCATAATATTGATACACCAACATGGATCCCTGTTTTGAGGGAAAATACATAGTACAATCCTGGGCTTCCGATTCTGCCGTAAGAAAAACACCCATGATAAGAACAAGAAAAAATAAACGTTTCATTTTATTAAATTTTTAGATTAAGGGTTCAATAATAGTTTTACCAAATAATTAATCCAGTTTAAGTACAGCCAGAAAAGCCTGTTGGGGTACTTCCACATTTCCTACCTGCCGCATGCGTTTTTTACCTTTTTTCTGCTTTTCCAGCAACTTCCGTTTCCTGGTAATATCACCCCCATAGCATTTAGCAGTCACGTCTTTCCGCAAGGCTTTTACGGTTTCGCGGGCAATGATCTTTGAACCGATGGCAGCCTGTATAGCTATATCAAACTGCTGCCGTGGTATCAATTCCTTTAGTTTTACGCATATTTTCCGTCCGAAGTTATAGGCATAATCCTTATGTATCAGTGTGGACAAGGCATCCACCATCTCACCGTTCAGTAAAATATCCAGACGAACAAGGGTAGCTTTTTTATATCCTGAAGTATAATAATCGAAAGATGCATATCCTTTTGAAATACTTTTGAGCTTATCATAAAAATCAAAAACAATATCAGCCAGGGGCATCTCAAAAGTCAGTTCTACCCGGTCACTGGTCAGGTACACCTGATTTTTCAGAGTCCCTCTTTTGTCGATGCATAGTTTCATGATCGGTCCGACAAACTCAGCTTTAGAAATAATATGTGCCGTAATATAAGGTTCTTCAATATGATCTAAATGTGTAGGATCCGGCAATCCGGAAGGATTATGTACTTCTATCATCTCACCCCGTGTTGTAAAGGCCCGGTAAGACACATTCGGCACGGTCGAGATCACATTCATATTGAATTCACGGTCGAGTCTTTCCTGAATGATCTCCATATGCAATAATCCGAGGAAACCACAACGAAAACCAAAGCCCAGGGCCGCTGAAGATTCCGGCTCAAAGGTCAGGGAAGCATCATTCAGGTGCAGCTTTTCAATAGAAGCCCGCAACTCTTCATAGTCATCCGCATCCACCGGATAGATCCCGGCAAAAACCATGGGTTTGACATCTTCAAAACCTTCAATGGCAGCTTTACAAGGCCTGTCCACATGCGTAATGGTATCTCCTACTTTTACTTCACTCGAATTTTTTATCCCCGAGATAATATAGCCTACATCTCCCGCCCGTAGAACATCACGGGGCTCATTTTTTAATTTAAGTACACCGATCTCATCAGCGATATAGTCCCTGCCGGTAGCAACAAATTTTACATGATCACCTTTCCTCAATTCGCCATTAAAAATCTTAAAATAAGCATAGATACCCCGGAAAGAATTATATACAGAATCAAATATCAGAGCCTGCAGGGGAGCATCCGGATCTCCCTGTGGAGAAGGTATCTTATGAATAATATCCGCAAGTATCCGGTCCACGCCCATGCCGGTTTTTCCACTGGCCTCGATAATATCATCACGGTCGCATCCTACCAGATCAACAATCTGATCTTTTACTTCTTCCGGCATGGCATTATTGAGATCCATCTTATTCAGCACCGGGATGATCTCCAGGTCATGTTCAATGGCAAGGTAAAGATTGGAAATGGTTTGGGCCTGTATTCCCTGTGTTGCATCCACTACCAAAAGAGCTCCTTCGCAGGCAGCGATAGACCTGGACACCTCATACGAAAAATCCACATGACCGGGCGTATCTATCAGGTTTAACTGATATTTTTCCCCGGCAAAGGAATATTCCATCTGTATTGCATGACTTTTGATGGTTATCCCCCTTTCACGTTCCAGATCCATATCATCCAGAACCTGTTCATGAAAGTCCCGTTCGTTTAATGAACCGGTCCTGATCAGTAACTGATCAGCCAGGGTACTTTTTCCGTGATCAATATGAGCGATAATACAAAAGTTTCGTATATGATCCATTCCGGTCAGTTTTCCACAGATTTTTCCAATGCAAAGATAGGACAATCCCTAAAATCCCTGACATGAAAGAGAAAAAAGATAAGGTTAGTTACTGTTCAGTTCTTTCAATGAAACTCTTCGCGGATAACCCGGCAACATGAAGAGATGAGGTGACAACCTCTTTCTTTTCACTTTGATCACTTTTGTTATCACCTCATAACCATAACCAAATTCCCTGACCTTTACCGGATAGCCACGCGTTTCCATATACAAATACGTTGGAAATGCCTGATAATGGAAACCCTGTTCATAATATTTTGTAATATGGTTGAATATCTTATAATAACGTTCCAGTAACGGAAGGGGAAGGAGCTGAAGTTTAGGAGCGATCCAGGTTTCTTCGGTAGCCACATCGTTTACCCATACCATATAGACTCTTGTATTGAAACCGGCAATTTTTTCCCCTTTCCGGGTTTGTGTTATTTTTACATCCAGGCGGTCATGTCTTGCCACCGTCGAATCAGGCAACTGTAATTGGCGGATCATCCGGTCAAAACTCTTAAGCGCATCTTGTTTTTCTTTTTCGGTATAATCACTGATCTTTTTCAGAAAGCGATCTTTCATCAATGAAACCATATCACGATCATAATCATCCACGGTACCTTCCCAATATTTTTTTGTGGCAGGATTATAAAACTGAATAATCCCTTTATACAGGTCCATG